>CAYTOE010000110.1:0-5703 GCA_964439255.1 uncultured Aquificales bacterium | reverse complement strand
TAAATCTGGATATTTTCCTGTTGTTTCATACACAGAGAGTTTAAAAAATATACTCAGTGAGCCTCTGAATAAAGATTTTATAGATATAAAAAACTTTTCTTTAGGAGGTATAAAGTATCCTAAAGAAAGGGTTTATCCTATATATACAAGCAGATTCAAATGGAACTATGATTTTAAGCTTGACTCTAAACTTGCTGATAGAAGTGGATATTTAGCCTACAAGTTTAAAATTCAGTTTCCAGCAGAACTTTATATATCAAAAAATTTTCAGCTTGTTGGAAATTTAGAAGTTCCCCTGTACAAAAGTAGAACATTAAAATCCCGCCCTTATGAGGATGTTCCTATAAGAAGTGATTTTGTTTACTTTTTTAATAATATGAATCCCTATATATCTGTTTTTAAGTTTATATATTTTGATTCTTACTTTAAAAATCAGTTTATAAATATCCAGGCTGGATATCTTGAGCCTATGTATGCAGGTTTAGGAGGTGATATTTATTATGTTCCTGGTGATGGTAAATTTGCTTTTGGAATAGGTGGTGATATAGCAAAGAAAAGACATCCCAAAAAAACATTCAAATTGGTATACAAGGATAAAACATTTAAAGATTTCTTCTTTGATATATACACATATATTCCTTCTTTGAATATTAAAACAATCATCACTTTTGCAAGGTTTTTAGGTGGAGACAAAGGAGCGAGAATAACATTCAGTAGAAGCTTTAAAGGCTTTGAAGTTGGTGCGTGGTACACATATTCAAACTCAAAAGGGTTTAAAAACTACTGGAATACAAGTCATAAAGAGTATGGATTTTTTGTAATTATACCTTTCAGAATGTTCAGATACAAAGATACACCAGAAAGGGGGATAATCTCTGTGTCTTTATTCAACAGAGATATAGGTCAGCTTGTTGAAAGAGGAACTTCCATTGACAGAATATACAAACTGACACCTTCCCATATTGTATCTAACTGGTATTGATATATTATTGATATAAAAAAAATCCAATAAGGTCAGAAAAATGAAGAAGGTGTATTTTTTATTTTTCTCCTTTCTGTTTTTCTTTTCATGCACAGCTACATATGACCCTTTAACAGGTAAAAAAGTATACACGTTATTACCACCTGAGAAAGAGATAAAAATAGGAAAGATGTATGTACCCCTGGCTATAGAAGAAAATGATGGAAGATATCCAGATAAAGATGTTCAGGAATATGTAAGCAAAATAGGTAAAAAAATAGCTTCTGTAACACCGAGAAAATTAGATTACAAATTTTATGTTGTTAATACAGGTGTTATTAATGCTTTTGCTCTTCCGGGAGGTTTTATATTTGTAAACAGAGGTCTTTTACTTACCCTTGAGAAGGAAGACCAGCTTGCAGGTGTTTTAGCCCACGAACTTGGCCACGTTAATGCACGACACCATGCAAGATTCTTAGAAAAGATGTTTGGTTTAAATATTCTCTTTAACATAGCAGGTATATTTGCCTATCAAACGAGGTACGGCGATATAATTATGCAGTTTGGCAAAATAGGAGCCCAGCTCCTTTCCCTTAAGTGGAGTAGAGATCAGGAGAGAGAAGCAGATAGACTTGGAATAAGGTTTTCTTATGAAGCAGGTTATGACCCAAGGGGTCTTTTAGAAACATTTAAGATATTTGAAAGGATTGATAAAATAAAAGCTCCTGAATGGGTTTTAACCCACCCTCTTCCAAAAAATAGATATAAGGAAGTAAGTAAGCTTATATCAAAGCTTGACTTAAATAAAAATCTGATAGTTGATTCTAAACGGTTCCATGAAATAAAAAAGAGACTCAAAAAAACTAAAAAATCTTACGATTTCTATGAAAAAGCAAAAAAAGAGCTTACTAAGAAAAATCCTGATACAGATAAAGCTTTGATTCTTTTAAATAAGGCTATAAAACTGTATTCTGATAATAATGCTGCACTTTCTATGAGAGCCCTTATATATGCTGATAGAAAAGAATTTTTAAAAGCTTCTAAAGATGCAGAGAAAGCTGCTTCTTTAGACAGTATGTATTTTCTTCCACATCTTGTTGCTGGTTATTCCTTTTTTAAACTTAAGAAATTTAAGACAAGTATAAATTACCTTGAAAAGGCTAAAAAGCTAATACCTTCTTTTCCAGATACATACTACTATTTAGGAAGAGATTATGAGGAGTTAGGTTATCCTATGAAAGCTGCAAAGTATTATAAAAAAGCTCTTGAAACAACAGATGGCAAAAGAGGATGGGAAGACGACGCAAGAAGAAGGTTGAAAAGAATATTAGGAGTTTAAAATGGATCTTTTTGTACAATGTTTCCAGCAGGATAAAATTTGCATACAATAACAAAATCAAGCTGCCTGTATTCTTTTGGATACTTAGCTATACCACAACCTATCTTTTTAGTTGTTTTCCATATTAGCTGTGTATAATGTCCACATAGAGAACCTTTTTTGCACCAGAGATTATTTCCGTAACGGAATTTCTCTTTTTCTGTGTACCAGTTCCTTATAGCATCAATTAATCTTGGTTTAAAACCTTTACATGCATAAATATTTTCACCGTATATTTCATCACTTTCATGTTTTAGAAATCCATTTTCAGCAAGATAATCAGCCCATTTCTGAGCTTTAACAGCAAGGTTATAATCCCATTTTAAAGATTGGGCTCCAACTTCAGACCTTATATTTTCATTTAAAAAATACAAACTATCTGATATATCCTGACACACAAAAAGGGAGTTTTCTGGTAGCTTAAAAAAGCAATTCTCAGAATTTGATTCACCAAACGCCAAAAAAGACAAAGAAATCTCTATTAAAAAAATAAATGAAAAAAGCCTCATTTTACTTACCATAAATCTTTTTGATTCTTATAATTATTCTTAATAATAAATTTTTAAACTGTCAAATATGAATATTAGAACTTGATATAAATTCTCTTTGCACTTATGGTTATAGGCTTTCACTTGAAATTTATAATCATTATCATATATATTCTAATATGATTTATTTAATATAAATTTGAGGCATTTTTTCTTCGTATTATAAAACAAAAGAGGTTGGTTAGATGTTAAAAAATAAAGCTAATAATATAAAAAGAAGAAATACTTATCAAAGGCAGGTTATATATGAAATTTTAAAATCTACAGATATACATCCAACGGCTGACTGGATATATGAAAGGGCAAGGGAGTTAATACCAAATATCAGTCTTGGTACAGTTTATAGAAATCTTAAAATTTTGAAAGAAGAAGGTCTTATTTTAGAGCTTACAGATGGAAAGCAAAGTAGATTTGATGGAAGAATAGATAGCCATTATCACTTTAAATGTGAAAAATGCGGTTCTATATATGATGTTGAGTCAAAAGATGTCTCAGTTAACTGCTCAATTGAAGAAAAAGGATTCACAATAAAAACTGTTGATGTTCAGCTCTCTGGTATATGTAGTAGCTGTAATGGAGAAAATGCTTCATGAAAACGATTATAAGTCCTATAAATTCAAGACCTGATAGACTTCCTCCCGGTCAACACTGGACAGGAAAACTTCATATTCTTGGAATATCAGACCCTCCTGATGTTGACCTTTCTGAATATAGATTAAAGATATTTGGTGAAGTTGAAAAATCTGTTGTGTTAACCTGGGATGATATCTTAGATTTTGAAAAGGTTAAACTAATAGCAGATTTCCATTGTGTTACAAGGTGGAGTGTTGCTGATGTTGAATGGATAGGCTTCCACGTTAATGAGATAAAAAAGATAGTTAATATAAAAGACACAGCTAAAGCTGTTATGATTCACTCTTTGGATGGTTACACCACCAATATTCCCATTGAGTTTTTCTTTGATGAGGATGTTATTTTAGCCTATAAACTGTATGATAAAACTATTCCTGAAGATAATGGTTATCCATTAAGGCTTATTGTTCCAAAACTTTACTCATGGAAAAGTGCAAAGCATGTTTCTGGAATAGAATTTATGGATGAAAACAGACCTGGTTTCTGGGAACAAAGAGGATACCATCTGATTGGAGACCCCTGGAAAGAGGAGAGATACTCGGTATAAATGGTTGAAAAGGTTAAAGAAGAACTTTTCAGATTAATCTCTATACCAAGTCATAGGGATTTTATTCCTATTCTTAAGTATATAGAAGATAGGCTTTCCTATATTCCCTTTGAAAAACAAGATGTACCTGGAAAAGGGTACAACCTTATCTATAAAAGTTCAGATATAATGATAAATACCCATGTTGATACAGTTCCACCTATAACCATGAAAAACCCTTTTAAACCAACTGAGAAGAATGGAAAAATATATGGAAGGGGTGCTTCTGACACAAAGGGGTTAATCGCTTCTTTAATAGTTGCCCTTGATATGTTTAAACAGAAAAATCCAGATAAAAAAATTCCTGTTTCAATCAGTTTTACTGTAGATGAGGAGCAAAACTCAGCTTTGGGCTCACAGCTTCTTTTAGAAAAATTGGATGGAATCTCTTCTGTTTTAGTATTAGAGCCAACCTATGGAAAGATATGTGATAGACAGATGGGAACTCTTGAGTTTTCGATTAATGTTGAAACAGAATCTTTTCATGCGTCAGAGTTTGAAAAATCAGAAAACCCAGCAAAAATAGGTTTTAGAGTAATAGAAGGTATTGAAAAACTACTGAATAGACCTGTGAATCTACTTTATTTTCACAGCGGATGGAAATTTTATGCTACTCCTGGGAAAGCTGATATTCTTGCTGAGGTAAAAGTTTTTGAAGGAGAAAACTATAGCTTTTTAAGCGAAAAAATAGAAGATTTTGTAAAAGGTTTTGGAGGAAAAGTGTCTTATACATTAGAAGATGGAGAGGATTTTATCAGTTTTAAAAGGGGAGTCCTTTTTGAAAAAATATATGAATCTTTTGAATCTGCTCTTTTAGAAAAGCCAGAAATAGGGATTATGCCTTCATGGACGGACGCAGCAAACTTTCATAAGCATGGCAAAGAATGTGTTGTTTTTGGTTTTGGGAAATTATCAGAAGCACATACAGAAAGGGAGCATATAACGTTGAAAGAGCTTGAAAATAATGTTAATGTTCTCTATAAGCTCCTTTCCATCCTGAGCCATTGATTGTATTTTCCTACAATTTTAAATCCTAATTTTTCATAAAATTGAATAGCTTCTCTGTTGTTTTCCCCAACCCATAAACCTGCTTTTTTTAAACCAAGTTTTTTTATATGCTTCAATGCCATTTTCATTAGCATTTTTC
The DNA here is from genome assembly GCA_964439255.1 of uncultured Aquificales bacterium. Lineage (GTDB taxonomy): Bacteria > Aquificota > Aquificia > Aquificales > Hydrogenothermaceae > JAADDV01. The sequence goes on along the minus strand of CAYTOE010000110.1, from coordinate 450 downwards.
CAATCCCATGTCCCCAGAAATCCTTTTTTACAGCAAGTTCATGTATTTCACCTATATTCTCACCTGTAAAACTGCTTACCCAGTTTCCATCAACAACGATGAAAGCTACAGGTTTCTCCCCTGAAAGTAGTACTTTAAACATTGTTGAGTGGTTTTTTAGCCAGTTTATATATCTTTTTGCACTTTTATTTGAGCTTTCTCCATATTCCGGATGCTCTGAATAAGCATCGAAGATAATATCTATTAAATCTTCCCTGAACTCAGGTTTATAATCAGAAATTCTGTATTTTCTTCTTTCTTTAATCATAACATCACATATTCTTTTTTATTTTATAAATAAAATCATTTTTTCTCTTTTTACAATAGTGAATTATATTTTATAACCTTATCGCTATAGGAGAGTCTAATGAACTGGATTACAAATCCTGACATTGAAAAATATATAGAGTC
>CAYTOE010000109.1:0-5838 GCA_964439255.1 uncultured Aquificales bacterium | reverse complement strand
TTGAAGAAGATTAAAAGGGTATCCCATGGATGTGTGTGCAGTTGCTAATCTTAGTAGCCCTTTCATAATCTCCCTGTGAGAAAAATGAGTAAGCGTACATGTAGGCTGCTTTTGGTGCTATCTGGTCATTTCCTTCAGAAAGTGATTTAAGAATTTCTCTGGCATTGTATAGATCTGCCTGTTTAAGATATATATATGCAAGTAAAAATTTTGCCTTTCTGTTGTTTAGCTGTCTGATTATTCTTTTTGCTGTTTCAAAATCGTTGTTATTAAAAGCACTTACAGCTTTCATATAAAGATTTTTGAAAGATATTTCTGCTTTGTCATAAAGCTTTTTCTTAAAGAAAAACCATCCTAACAAATCCATTGCATAGTTTTTGTCGTATTTTGAAAGTTCTTTTACAGTTTCTAAAAACTTTTTATCTTCATTTGAGTAGTAATATATATCTGCAAGGTACTTCAGGGCTTTCTCTTTTACATCTGTATCTCCTGATTTTAAAGCCTCTTTTAAATAATCTTCAGCTTCATTTACATTTCCAATTTTTAAAAGAGCAAAGGCTGTGTAAAGTTTAAAAATGTGTTCATCAATATTTTTCATAAGCATATAGGCGTACTGATATTTTTTTGAGTTGTAAGCGGCAACCGCAAGTTTTTTCTTGAGGAAATCTTTATACTCAGGGGATATCTGGAGTGATTTCTGCAGAAGTGCAAGACTATCCTCAAACTTTCCCATTTCAGAATAAGCAGATGCAAGCTTAATATATATACTCTGGGCTAAAAGTTTATTTCTTGATTCTAATACCCCTGCTCTATCAAGGGCTTCCTGAAAGTTTTTTTCTTTTATATCAATCAAAGCTGCCCCGTATATCACATAATCAGAAATTTTGTCTATTGTCCCAAAGCCCTCCATATATTTTGAGAAAGATTCTTTTGCCTTCTTGATATTTCCCATATTAAGATAATCAAAACCAGATATAACAAGGGTATGTTTCTTGTATCTACTGTCTGATAGGGCATTTATATTTCTCAATGAATCTGCAAAATCTTTATGCCAGAAGTAAAGGTATCCTTTTGTGTATCTGCAATAATCTATAAAAGACAGGTCTAAATCCTCACAATTTATATTTTTTATGATTTTAAAGCTGTCCTTTTTATCTCCTTTTAACAGGTGTAAAACTCCTTTTAAAAAGGCTGTATTATCGTCTTCTTTCTGAACTTTAGGCAGGAAAAATTCAGCATCTAATATATTATCGAGCTGAATAGAAACTAAAGCTGCAGAGAAACAGGCATAATCCCTTTCGTTGAATGGTTTTTTGAAAAGACATGCTTTTTTAAAGTGGGAAAATGAGTCTTTTATATTTCCCAATTTGTGTTCAACAATTCCAAGGAGATAATAACCTGTTGCAGCTTCAGGCTTATCTTTGTAATTTTCTACAAGCTCAATTAACTTACTTTTTGCAGAAAATAATCTTCCATTTACAAACTCTTCTATCGCTGAAGATAGAAGAGCTTTTTCTTTTGGGAGACCTAAAAATGTACTTGGTTTTTTTATATCAAATACAGGAACTTCAACATAGTAAGGTGGTATAGGCTCTATATCTTCAGAAAAGAGTTTTATCTGTAATTGCTCTTTAAAAGATATCTGTTCAGGAGGGTTTAAAGGTGGTTTTTTCTCTATTTTCTGACTTATTATTTCAAGGGGAAAAGTTACAGAAGGTAGTTTTAGCTCAGGCTGAGATTCTTCACTGAAAGCTTTTATAGAAAAAAGAAGTATAAAAATCAAAATTACCCTTTTCATACCTTAACCTCTAAAATTTGTTTAGCTTTTTTTATATCTTCGGCTATTTGCCTTTGAAGGTTTTCTAAACTCTCAAACTTTTTTTCATCTCTTAGAAACTTTGAAAATATAATTTTTATCCAGTTGTCCTTTAGTTCAATATTATCCTTATCTATTATATGAGCTTCAATCAAAAGAGATTTTCCATCAACAGTTGGTCTGTACCCAAAATTTATAACAGCTGGAAATGTTTCTCCTTTTATTTCAACATATCCAGCATAGACTCCTTTTCTGAGACATAAATCATCAGGAGCTTTTATATTTATAGTTGGGAAACCTATCTTTTTTCCTATCTGATTTCCCCTAACAACCTTTCCTTTTATACAGTAGCTTCTCCCCAAGAAATAAGATGCTTTTTCTATGTCTCCTTTTTTTAAAAATTTTCTTATGAGGGTGCTACTAACCCTTATATCATCCTGAAGTATCGGCTCAACAATCTCTATCTGAAAACCCATTTCCCTTTCAAATCTCTCTGCAAAATAAACATTTCCTTCTTTTTTATAACCAAACTGCCAGTCATAACCTACAATTATATTTTTACATTTAAGTTTTTGAGTCAAAAATTTTAAGAAATCTTTTGCGGATTGCCTGTAAAAATTTTCATCAAACTTTATTATGTATAGGTAGTCTATCCCTTCTCTTTCTAAAAGTTCTATTTTTGTTTCTATATCTGTTATGATGCAGGGAGCTTTTTCAGGGTTAAAAAATCTCTTTGGATGGGGTTCAAATGTTATTACAATAGATTTTCTTCCTGTTTCTTTTGCTTTTCTTTTTATCTTCTCTAAGATTTTTTTATGACCTATATGGAAACCATCAAAACTGCCTATTGTACAAACAGTTTCTTCGTTTAGAGGTAAATCTTTTTCCTGTATTATTTCCATTCTTCCTCTTCTAAATATTTTTTATAGGCTTCCTGTATAACGTCGTAAGAGAAACCCCTGTACTTTAAAAATTTTACTATTTCTTTGTAGTTTTTTCCTTTTTTGTATTTATTCCTGAGTAGGTGAAGTGCAGACTCGAGCTCTTCTTCAAAAGAAAACTCAATACTGTCTGAAATACCTTTCTGATAAAGCTTTTTCTTAAGATAAAGAGGGCTTTTCCCTTTTTCTATAGCTTTTTCTTTCATCCTTTCTTTCAGTTTCTCGTCGTTTATGTACCCTTCTTTTACTAAATATTCCACTACTTCTTCAACATCTTCTATCTTAAAACCCTTTGAAATCAACTTTCTCTTAAGCTCCTGAGAAAAGTAATCCCTTTTAGCAAGCAGTTTAAAGGCAAAAGCTTTTATTTTTCTGTCCATTTTTAAACTCCTATCTATAATATATCTGCTTTTTGTCATTATTTTTTCACAAGATTTGGAATATCTTATTAAAAATCATTACTAAAAAGTTGGAGAAAATGAAAAAACTCAAAGTTGCTTTCACAACTTTAGGTTGTCGTATGAACCAGTTTGAAACTTCAGCCCTTGAAGAAAAATTCTCAAAAGAGGGTTATATCTTAACAGATTTTAAAGATAAAGCTGATATATATGTTGTAAATACATGTACAGTTACAAATGATGCTGATAGAAGCTCAAGAAAAGTTTTGAGACAGGCAAAAAGGAGAAATCCAGACGCAGTTGTTGTTGCGACAGGTTGTTACGCACAGGTCAGTCCAGAAGAAATTGCAAAAATTGAAGAGGTTGACCTCGTTATAGGTAATTCCCACAAGACAGCTGTTTTTGAGATTGTTGAAAATTACATAAATGAAAATAGGGAAGAAAAAGTTTTTATAGATAACATATTCAGAAAAAACAGTTTTGAGACATTTCAGATAAGTACATTTTATGAAGGTGCAAGACCTATTCTAAAGGTTCAGGAAGGATGCAACAGTTTTTGTAGTTTTTGCATAATACCATTCGCAAGGGGAAAGGTAAGGAGTGGAAGGATTAAAGATATTGTCAAACAGATTGAACTCTTGGTCGATAGAGGCTTTAAAGAAATTGTTCTAACAGGGACTCAGCTTTCCCAGTTTGGTTGGGATACAGGGGAGAGCCTGTATGAACTTTTATATCAGATTGTGAAAATAAAAGGTCTTTATAGAGTAAGACTATCATCAATGGGTATTAATGAGTTAGACAGTAACATTATTGATTTGATAACATCTGAAGAAAAAATTGCTCCCCATTTTCACCTTTCTATACAGTCAGCTGATGACAGAGTTTTAAGGGATATGAAAAGACCTTACACGGTGAAAGAGTACATTGAAAAAGTTGAAAAAATCCTGTCTAAAAGACCTGAAACAGCCATAGGAACAGATATAATAGCTGGCTTTCCAACAGAGGATGAAAAATCTTTTGAAAATACTGTAAAAACTGTTAAGGATATACCTTTTGCCTATATGCATGTTTTCACATACTCTGAAAGAGAGGGTACAAAGGCTTTATCATTTGGAAATAGGGTTCATCCTAAAGAGAAAAAAAGAAGAACAAACATACTCAGAGAGATATCAGAAGAAAAAAGTATTCAGTTTAGAAAAAGGTTTTTAAATAAAGAATTGGAAGTTCTGATTATAACTGAAAAAGAAGGAAAAAAAGTAGGTTTAACAGGAAACTACATACATATAAAGTTTGATTCAGAAAGAGGTATAAACAAAACAACAACAGTTCTTTTGAAAGATATAGGAAGAGAAAGAGAAGACAACTCAGGATTTGAAATTAGAAAGGAGGTTTAAACATGAAAAAAATAAATATTTTTCTCTTTTTATTCTTGCTAATATTTGGTTTTACATTTGCAAAAGAGGAGTTTGGTTATCCTTATTATCCTGTATCTGATGAGCAACTGTCTCAGTTTATCAACAAAGATTACAAAAAGTTCAGAGGTATTAATGAAGAAGGAAAGGTAGTAAGTATTCAGGATATAGTTGATGGGAAACCATCGGTTTTGATTTTTTTCGCCATAGGAGATAAGCCAGGAACATTCGATTTCTTACCTCATATGAACAGTCTTTATGAAAAATACAAAGAAAAAGTAGAGTTTGTTGCTGTTTTACTCAGCAGGTCTAACAAAGAAGAAGTTAAAGAGCTGAAAAAAATGCTACCTTTGAAAATACCTGTTTTACTTGGCTTTAATGAAGCTATTTCCCAGTACAAGATAACAAAATTGGACGTTCCTTATTTGGTTTTTATTGATAAAAATGGAAAGGTTAAACATATACTCCTAAGACCAGAATCTGAGATGATTAAGGAATCACCAAAAGTTGACCATAAAGACTACAAAAATAAAACCCAGTCAGAAAGGATAAATACAAGTATGAAAATTATTGAGAAGTATATAAAAGAGATTTCTGGAGAGTAATATGGAACAGGTAAAGCAGATAGAAATAATCCTTAATCTGGATATAAATCAGATTCCAGAAAGTGAATTGACAGAGGTTTTATACAATGCCTTTAAAGAAAAAGGGTATATACCTACTGACAAACCTATTGTTGTTAGAGAAGGAAAGATTTCCTCTGTCAGAGCTGTTGAAAAGGATTCTCAGGAAGAGGTTGAGCTTTATACATTTGCAAAAGTTATAAAAAAAGGAGATAAAGCAAAAACCTATATCTCTGCAAGAGTTGTTTAGAATATACGAATATTGATGTAGAGGAATAAAGCCCTAAATTTATCTCTAACTTTTAAAGGAGGGTTACAACAGTTATCATAAACTATAAAAAACTATAAAATGGCGGCAAAAAGAAATGATAACCCTACACTGCAAACTAACTTTTGAAAATGAAAAAGATAAACAAACCCTGTTTGAATTAATGAGACAATTCTCATCTTGTTATAGATACGCATACAATAGATTACTTGAAGGGCACAAGAGAAAAGAGTTAAAGAAACATCTCCAAAAAGTATTCAACCTAAACTCAAGATACTGCGATGATGCAATATACAAAGCACAAAGTCTGATAAAAAGCTGCAAAGAAAGAGGACAAAACCCCAAAAAAGTAATATTCGGAGGCAAAAAACTATTTGAAA
>CAYTOE010000108.1:0-5844 GCA_964439255.1 uncultured Aquificales bacterium | reverse complement strand
ATTCAAAGGAATGTCCCAATATACAGAAAATAATAGAAAAAGAACCTGAAAGAGTTATAACAGCTGTCTGGAATAAAAATAATTTAAAACCAGTTTTCCCTGCTTATGTGAGGGTTATATCAGAAGATAGACCAGGTTTACTCGCTGAGATGTCAGCGGCTATTGCAAGCACAAAAACCAACATATCAAGCGCAAAAATAAGAACAAGAAGAGATGGAAAGGCTGTTAATGATTTCAGGGTGAATGTAAAAGATATTGAACATCTGAATAAAATAATATCAAATCTCAGGAAGGTAAAAGGTGTTGATTCTGTAGGAAGAATATGTATGAAAAAGTGATATTAAAAAAGATTTTCACATACCCAAATTAGCTTGCATTTTATCCTTAATTTTATAAAATTAAGAAAAATACTTTCGGAAAAGGTTTTATGAAGAGAATTTTTATAGGTAGTTTTATAAATTCAAAATCTCTTTCAAAAAAATATCCATTTATAAAAAAAGAATTTGGTGGTTTTTTAAAAGGTAAGTGGGCTCCTTTAGAAAATCTACATATCACTTACAAATTTATTGGAAACTCAACAGATAACCAGATTATCCTTATAAAAGAATCTTTGAAAATGATACTCAACAAAGAAGAGCCTGTTAATCTTATTTTTAAAGGATTTGGAGCTTTTCCAAACTTCAGAAACCCAAAGGTTTTTTTTCTAAAGGTGGAAGACAGAGATGGGAAGTTAGAGGAGTACAACAGTTATATTCAGGAAAAACTTTCCCTTTTAGGTTATGAAAAGGACAGAAAACCTTTTATTCCCCATATAACACTAAAAAGACCAAAGTATGTTGATACAGAAAAGTTTTTATTCAAGTTAAAAAAATATGAAGAAACTATTTTTGGTGAACAGTTGAGTATTGAAATAAATGTGATACAAAGCATATTATCTCCAAAGGGAGCTAAGTATATTAAGATTTAAACCTGAATATGTTTCCCGCGGGGGTAGTCCCTTTGAAGGGGCTTGAGAGAATACCCTTTGAACCTGATGCGGTTAATACCGACGTAGGGAAGCGGGCTTTAAAATGAAGCCACCTTTCTACATTAACCGCAGGAAGGTGGCTTTTTTATTATAAAGACAAATTATGGAGGTTTTTAATATGGGTAAATATGCTGTTCCCAGAAGTACAACTTACGGTAAGACACAGATGGACTATGCAAGGGAAGGTATTATTACTCCAGAAATGGAGTATGTAGCCAAAAGAGAGCAACTCTCACCGGAAGTTGTTAGAGAAGAAGTGGCAAAAGGAAGAATGGTTATACCGGCAAATATAAACCATTACAGATTAGAGCCTATGGGTATAGGAATTGCTGCAAAATGTAAAGTTAACGCAAACATAGGGAACTCTGCTGTTGTTTCTGATATTGAAGGTGAATTAGAGAAATTGAGAGTAGCTCTAAAATACGGTGCAGATACAGTTATGGATTTATCAACAGGTGGAAATATTGATGAAATAAGAGAAGCCATTATAGAAAACTCCCCTGTTCCTGTCGGGACTGTACCTATTTATCAGGCTCTACAAGAGGTTAGAACAATAGATAAACTCACAGAGCAGGATATCCTTGATATGATTGAACATCAGGCACAGCAGGGTGTTGACTACATGACTATTCATGCAGGTGTTTTGAGAGAGTTCCTGCCTATGGTAAATCACAGACTTATGGGAATTGTTTCCCGTGGTGGTTCAATAATGGCAGAATGGATGACTGTTCATGGAAAACAGAATCCCCTTTACACCCATTTTGACAAGATATGTGAAATATTTAAAAAGTACGATGTTACTTTTTCCCTTGGAGATGGATTGAGACCTGGATGTATAAATGATGCTTCAGATGAAGCCCAGTTTGCAGAACTAAAAGTTTTGGGAGAGCTTACAAAGAAAGCATGGGAGCACGGTGTACAGGTTATGATTGAAGGTCCAGGACATGTACCTATGGATCAGATAGAGATGAATATAAGAAAAGAGATGGAACTGTGTCATGAAGCACCTTTCTATGTGCTCGGTCCCCTTGTAACAGATATAGCTCCTGGTTATGACCATATTGCTTCTGCCATAGGTGCTGCAATGGCAGGATGGTATGGGGCTTCAATGCTCTGTTATGTTACCCCAAAAGAACACCTTGGACTTCCAAATGTTGAAGATGTTAAACAGGGACTCATAGCTTACAAAATAGCAGCCCATGCTGCAGACCTTGCAAGACACAGACCAGGAGCAAAAGAATGGGATGATGCAATGTCAAAGGCAAGATATGAGTTTGACTGGGAAAAACAGTTTCAGCTTGCAATAGACCCTGAAACGGCAAGAAAATACCATGATGAAACTCTTCCACAGGAAGGATACAAATCTGCAAAATTCTGCTCAATGTGTGGACCTTCTTTCTGTGCCTACAGGATATCACAGGGAGTTCAGGAAGCTGTTTCTGAAAATCAGGATTTTCTAAATGTTGAACTAAATACAAATCAGGAATAAAAAGGGGGCTTAAAGCCCCTCTTCTTTTTCAGATAGTTTGAATCTGTTTGTTTCTTTCTCCACACTTTTAGCTATAGATAAAACTTCTCCCATCCTTTCAACAATTTCTTTATTTTTCTGTGTATTACTTTCTGAGATATCTGCTATCTTTGACATATTTTCTGTTATCTTTGAAAGAGCTTTTGTCTGTACATTTAAATCTTCCACAACCTCATCTAAGAATTCCTTCAACTCTTCATATAAAACTATTACCCTGCTGTACCCTTCATTTGCCTTGTTTACAGTTTTTTCTGTTTCATGAACAACATCTATTATATCTCTTACAGTATCCTGTATATTTTTTGCAAACTCTGTTGTTGTTTCAGCTAATTTCCTTATCTCATCAGCAACAACTACAAAACCCTTTCCATATTCTCCTGCTCTTGCAGCTTCTATAGAGGCATTTAAAGCAAGAAGGTTCGTCTGGTCTGAAATTGATATAATCTGTTTTACAGCATTGTTTATCTTTTCACCTTTTTCTTTAAGATTCTCAACAGATGTTGATATTCTTTTCATATATACATCTTCTGCATCTATACTATCTTTAACTTCACCGCTTATATACTGAACTTTATTTATACTTTTGTTTAATGAGGACACCTTTTTTGCTAATAGGTCAAGGGAATCGTTAATATCATGGGTATTCTTGTTCTGTTTATCTATATTTTCCATTATATTCATAAGCTCAGTAGAAACAGTAGTTATCTCTCCGAATATTTCTGTCAGATTCTGCTTCATTTTAAAAAACAGTTTTTCCAATGAGGATATACTTTTGTTTATGTTATTAGAAAGAACTCCAAACTCACCGTTCATCTTTTTCTTTATTCTTCCTGTTAAATCACCTGAAGATAGTTTTTCCATAACAGTTTTTATTTCATTAAAATTTTCATGTAATTCCTGCAGGAATCTGTTAAATTCCCTTGCTGTATCACCTGCTTCATCATCCAATTTTGTCTCAACTTTAACGGAAAAATCTCCCTCGATAGCTCTTTTCATACTTTTTCTCAGTTTTTCAAAAATTGATATATATTTTCCTAAAAATACAGACATATAAAGGCTAACAAGCACAAATAGAACCATGGATGCTATTCCTACACTTTTAAGGGTATCTATGGAAGCCATTCTTATATCATTCAGGTCTGTTTTTATTGTTATCGCTCCAAGAACATCTCCCTCTTTAGCATTTGTATGACATGTGAGACAGTTTGGTTTTCCCTTCGATGTAGCTATGTATGGAATCGTTATCCTAAAAACAGCTTTATCTATACTCTCTTCAAGAGACGTATGTTTCTTCCCTGTTTCAAGTGTCAGTCTATCAATTTCATCAATCGGCTCTTCATTAATAGTTCCCTTACCGAACTGTTGATTTACCTTTTCTCCTCTTATCACCCTTATCTCTTTAATCCTGTTTGTATCTCTGACCTGATTCAGAAAATAATCTCTCATACTTATAGTTCCTGTTAGCATGTGGGATGTTAGACCATCTTTTACAATTTCTGCTACAATTTCTGCATTCTTTTCAGCAGATTTAATCCCGTAGTTTCTAAACTCAAGGGTTGTTAAAGCACCACTTAAAAGAAGAAGGGAAAATATAGAAATACCGGTTCTCATGAGGATTTTTGTTCTTAATGACATCACTCTCCCCTTTGTTTCAGATGCACTTTTATTTTTTATCGAATATTCTTGATAAAAATTTTATCAAAATATATATTAGATAGGCTTAATCTTTGATATGAGAGGTTTAAATGGAAATAAAAGTAGGGAAACAGTTGCCATACTTTGAATTTTTAGATGGTATAAAAGGAAAAAATCTTTACGACCTTAAACAGAAATATCATATAGTTATTTACAGTTCTGAAGAAGATTTTTTTGAAGATAAGGAAGAAGAGTTTGAAAAGGCAAATATTAAACTGATTGATGTTATCCAGATTACAACAAAAGATTTTTTCAAAAATCTTGGAATAGAAGAAGGGAAAGATTTTGTACTTGTAGCTGACAGATATGGCGTCGTTCAATATATATCAGATAAAGTACCTTCTTTTGATGAAATTATGGCTATCGTATCATTTTCAGAAGATGAAGGTTGCTGTGCCCTTTAAAGATGGAAAGATGGAAAGAAATTGTAAATTCAGCACCTGAAAATAGCGGTGTTTACCTGTTTAAAGGAGAAAAAGGTAAGTACGTATATATAGGAAAAGCTAAAAATCTGAAAAAAAGGCTTAAAGGACATCTCCAACAGGCAAAGATAGACCCTAAAGAAAAAAGGATTTTTGAGGAAAGTAAATCTTTAGAGTGGATTATAACAAAATCAGATTACGAAGCCTTCGTTCTTGAAAATGAACTTATAAAACAGTACAAACCCAAGTACAATGTAAGGTTAAAATCAGGTTCAGGATATCCAATGCTTGTTATTACAGATGAAGATTATCCCACAATTAAAATCAGCAGAAAATACGGTGAAATACAGGGGGAGTACTTTGGACCTTTTATACCAGCGAAAACAGCAAGGGCTATGAAAGACCTAATTCATAAACTTTTCAAACTCAGAACATGTGATCCTTTACCATCAAGGAATATTGTATGTTTTGATTACCATCTGGGACTTTGTTCTGCGCCCTGTGTTAATAAAATATCAAAAAAGGAATATACACTTGATGTAAAAGGAGCAAAAGCTTTTCTATCTGGAAATGTGAAAAATGTTATATATCAGCTTTACGACAGAATTAAGGAATATACAGACAAAATGATGTTTGAAAAAGCTGCTGTTGTTAGAGACCAGATAAAAGCTATGGAAAATCTCATCCAGAAACAGGAGGTAGCAGGGTTCCCATTTAATGAAGGGGATGTTTTCTTTTTCCACAACAACACTGTTTTTCTGGTCATAATAAGAAGACACAGTATAGTAGGTAAGGAGGAGCTTAAGCTAACAGGTGAGTACAGTAAGGAGAACATGCAGGAAATAATCGCTGGTTACTATATGGAAGGTAATTATATACCAGACAGGATATTTCTAAACATAAATATTGGAGACAGGAAATTTTTAGAAAAATGGCTTTCAAAAAAGAAAGGTAGAGAAGTTATTTTAGAAGAAAAAATACCAGAAAAAGTTGAGGATTTCATAAACAGAAATTTAAGATTTGAAAATATAGATCTTTTAAAAAATGTCTTCAAAGAGATTTTTGGTTTTCATCTTCCAGAAAGGATAGAAGGGTTTGATATATCAACGCTTCAGGGAAAGTTCACTGTAGGTTCATGTGTTGTCTGGGAAAAGGGAAAAATGAATAAAAAA
>CAYTOE010000107.1:0-5895 GCA_964439255.1 uncultured Aquificales bacterium | reverse complement strand
TCCTTGATTTGATAAGATTTAACATGTAATCTTAAAAAAATACACTAAAACTCAGGGGGAAAGTGATGAATATTTTAAAGTTTCTGTCTCTAAGCTTCATTATCTCTTTTCTTTTTGGCTGTGCCGCAACCACAACAACAAAAGTTGAAACAACAAGTCAGAATGTAAATGAGGTTGTCAAGTATGAAGGACCAAAAGCAAGAATAGCCGTAGCTTCTTTTGAATGTAAAGCTGCAAAATGTTATGGAGAAATAGGAGAAGGCATAAAAGATGTTCTTGTTGATGCTCTTTTAAAATCTGGAAAGTTTATCGTTCTTGAAAGGGGAGAAGGTTTTCAAGCTATACAAAGGGAACTTGAGCTTGCCCAATCTGGTTACGTTCAAAAAAATAAGGTTCCACAAAAAGGACTTATGGAAGGTGCAGATATACTTGTAGTTGGTTCTATTGTTGCTTTTGAGCCAAATGCAGGAGGTATAGGAGGTGGTGTAGGAGCACTGATTTCTAAAGTACCACTCCTTGGCGGTGTGAAAGTTGGAAAAAAAGAAGCATACATAGCCGCTGTTATAAGGCTTATAGACGTTAGAACAGGAAGAATAATATCATCTACGAGAGTCGAGGGTAAAGCTTCAAGATTTGAGATAGGAGGTTTAGGTGGTTTACTGGCAGGAAGTGTAGGACTTGGAGGAGCTCTGAATGTTTATAAAAATACACCAATGGAAAAAGCGATTATGGTTATGATTGATAATGCTGTAAAAGCGATTTCAAAAAATGTTCCAGAAAATTACTACAGGTATAAAGAAGAAGGAGGTATCGTAAAACCTGTTAAAGAAACCTCTTTTAAACCAGTTACAGGTACTCCTTCAGAAAGAGCTCCTGCAGTTATACAGGAAGAGGAAACTTCAAAAGGTCTTGATATAACAGGAGCATGGCATGGCAGGTACTATGGACATGCAGGCTCCGGAGAATGGGCATGGGTGATATGGAAAAATCCAGATGGAACTTACGGTGGAAGGCTTAATACTTCAGGGACATACGCAGGTAGAAATATTCCTTTGAAGATAACATTAAATGGAAATAAAATAAAAGTTGGTTATGTTTTAGGAGCACCTATTCCTGCTGGTATGCAGGCAGCTGTAACATTTTCAGGGGTTGTAAAAGGAAATAAAATGAGAGGGACATGGATGTTTTCAAACGGTATGGATTCAGGAAAATGGGACGGAATTAAAGGAAGAACATCTTTAACACCAAAATTAAGATGAAAAAAGCTTTACTTCTTTTTGCTTTAATGTGGAATGTGGATAAAGAAGAAAATCTGAAACTGGTAGAAAGGATTTTAGAGGAGAAATTTGGAAAAAAATTAATGGAAACTGAGCCTTTCTCCCTCCAGTACTCTCATTATTACCAGAAAGAGATGGGAGAAAGGCTTTTAAAGAAATTTTTAGCAGTTGATTGTTTTGTAAAAAAAGACAGTCTTATTGATTTAAAAAAATTTTCCATGGAACTTGAGGATAAATTTAGAGAAACAGGCAGGACAGTAAATATAGACCCGATTTATCTTGATGAATACCAGGTTGTTGTAGCCAGTTCAAAAGATAAAGGTAGCAGAATATACCTTGGAAAAGGTGTTTTTGCAGAACTTGAACTCCTGTATCACCACGGTTCATTTCAACCATTAATATGGACTTATTTAGATTACAAAAATCATAAAGATTTTTTTAATCAGGTTAGAAAATACTACCTTAGAAATGTATAATTTTTTATCCAACTGGAGGTTTTCTGTTGAAAAGGTTTACAGTTCTGTTTTTACTTATTTTTACATTTGTGTTTGCACAGGAAATGTACCAATCAGATAATTCAGGTGTTTCTGTTAATGGTGAGGATTTTAACCAGCAAGTTGAAGAAGACTCTGTGCTGAAGCAAGATTGGATTAACAGTTTTTTCCTATCAAAAAGGATATTTTTATATCCTATACTGAAAGCCCATGCAGAGGATATCGGTATAACATTAGACCAGATTAGTGTTATACAAAACTTTTATAAAGAGAATTTACCTGTAATGGTTCAAAAGGCAAAACAGATTAAAAGCTATGAAGATGAGCTCCATGACCTTGTTCTCCACGGTGGTGAAGCAAAAAGAATAAAAGAATTAATAGTTGAAATAGCAAAACTAAAAGCTGAATTGACAGCTTACAACGTTAAAGAGGTTAGAACTATTCAAAATACATTAACCACAGACCAGTATGAAACCCTTTTAGAGTATCTAAACCAGAATGATTAAAAAGATTTTTCTACTGATTTTGATTATCTTTAATATAGGGTACAGTCTCACCCTCAATGAAGCCATAGATAGAACTCTGAAAGTATCTCCACTGTACAGAAGTTATGAAAGAGAGCTGAAATCTACATACTTTACATACAAAACATGGATTTCCCCTTTCCTTCCATCTCTCAGCTACTCTTTTTCCTACTCAAAATACTTTGATATAAACCCCGAAGATTACTTTTATAGAACTCAATCCCTAAAACTGAACTGGATTATATACGACCATGGTAAAAGGTTTCTTGAGAAAAAAAACCTTATGTACGGTTATCTTGCCTCAAAAGAACGTTTTGATGAGAATATCCTCGACATTCTGTTTAACGTTAAGTATGCCTATTTAAAATGTGCAGCATCTTTAGAGATTTTAAAGTTCAGAAAAACCCAGTTAAAAGCAGCAAAGTTAAACCTTGACATCGCAAAAAAGAAAAAAAAGTTAGGGCTTGTTAAAAAATCGGATGTTCTTCAGGCACAGGTTAGATATGAAAATGCTAAATACCAGCTAACACAGGCAGAGAATCAGTATAAAAAAGATTTAGCAGAGCTAAACAGCTGGATAGGTTTTTCCCTTGATAAAGATACCAAAATAGATATAGAAGATTTTTACAGTTACAGTGATGACAAAATACCTGATTTTAAAAGTATAAAGAAAAAGGCTTTTCAGGAAAGACCTATTTTAAAAAAATACAGGTATGAAATAAAAATCGCTAAAAACAACGTTAAAGAAAGACTTCTTTCATTTACTCCATATCTGACTGTTTCTTTTTCAAAAAATAAAACATTTTCTTCCCTTTATGGAGAAAAAGACAGTTATGATACATTTTCATTTTCATTAAACTGGACTATTTTTTCAGGTTTTCAGAGGTACTACATTTATCTTTCATCAAAGGAAAAAGAAAGAAAATCAAGATACGAACTAAAAGAGATAAAAAGAAAGATAAAACTAAATCTGTATAAAATTTATACAGACCTTAAAACAGCTGTATCAAAGCTAAAGTTAGCCCAGACAATACTTAAAGAGGCAAACCTGAACTACAAACAGGCTTTAGGTGAGTACAAAGTCGGTACAGGAGATATTCTTTCTCTTATAAAAGCCGAAGAGAGCCTTGCAAAAGCCCATGAAACCCTCATAAGTTCAATGCTTGATGTTGCTCTTGCAAAAATAAACCTTGAAAGGGAGATTGGTATAACAGATTTGAGAGAGGTAAAAGAATGAAAAAAACTTTGATAATTCTCCTTTTTCTTTTTGTAGCAGGAGCTTTGTCTTTTTTTTCATACTATAAATTTTTTAAAAAAGAGGAAAAGATAAAAATTATTAAAACAGCTGTTGTTGAAAAGGGAAAAATACAGGATGTTATAAATGCAACAGCAATAGTAAAAACACAGGTTAATGCTTATGTAAAAGTAGGAGCAAGGGCGACAGGTACAATACAGGAAATGAACGTTGATATAGGGGATTATGTGAAAAAAGGACAGCTTATAGCGGTGATAGACCAGAGGGAAATAAAAAAAGATATTCAAAAAGCACAGGCAGATTACAAAAAGGCGATTGCAAATCTTGAAAATATAAAAACTGTTTATCCTGAAAAGATAAAGGAAGCTGAAAAAAAATTAAAATCTGCAGAAGCAGCATTTAATTTTGCTAAATGGAAATACAAAAGAGAAGAAGAACTTTTAAAACAGGAATTTACGACAAAAGAAAACTATGAAATAGCAAAGAGGGAACTTGAACAAAAAAAAGCACAGCTTGAAGCGGCAAAAGCAACCTTTGAAAGAATAAAAAAAGAATATAAAACAAAGCTAAAAGAAGCTAAGAATCAGGTTCTTTACGCAGAAAAAAACCTTGAAAAGCAAAAGGTTAGACTTTCATACACAAAAATATACTCACCTATAGATGGAGTTGTATCAAAAATAGCTGCAAGAAAAGGTGAAACTGTTGTAGCTGGATTGCAGGTTGCAAACCTGATTACGATACTTGATCCTACAAAACTTGAAGTAAGGATATATACAGATGAAACAGATATAGGAAAAGTTAAAGTTGGACAGAAGGTTTATTATTACGTGGATGCATACCCAGATAAAATATTTGAAGGAATTATATCAAGTATTTATCCTGAGCCTGTTGTAAAACAGAATATCGTTTATTACATGTCAATAGTTAAGGTAAAAAAAGAATACACAAAATATCTGAAACCTGAAATGACGGCCTATGCGAGAATCATAACAGGTGAAAAAGATAACGCCCTGCTAATACCAAATGAAGCACTAAAATATGAAAAAGGAAAACAGTACGTTTATAAAGTTGTAAATGGAAAACCTGTAAAAACATTTGTAAAAACAGGATGGATGGATGAAAAACATACAGAAATTTTAGAAGGATTAAAAGAAGGGGATACAGTTGCTGTTAAGTTGATTCTTCCAAGAAAAACAAAAAGGTTTGATTAATGGAGCTTATTAAACTCGAAAACATAAAAAAAGTTTATAAACATTACGGTATAGAAACCTATGTATTAAAAGGTATATCTCTAACAGTAAAAAAGGGTGAGTTTGTTTCGATTATGGGAGTATCTGGAAGTGGAAAAACAACGTTAATGAACATAATAGGCTTTTTGGATACACCAACAGATGGAAAATATCTGTTTAAAGGTAAAGATGTTTCTGGACTTGATGATGATAAACTTTCAGAAATCAGAAACCAGCATATAGGTTTTGTGTTTCAGAATTTCTATCTTATACCATATTTAACAGCTCTCGAGAATGTACTTGTACCAACGATATACTCAAAAAAAACCCAGAAAAATGTAGAAGAGAAAGGAAAAGAGCTGTTAAATAAGGTTGGGCTTGGAGAAAGGGTTAACTTTAAACCAAATCAGCTTTCAGGTGGACAGCAACAGAGAGTTGCGATAGCAAGAGCTCTTATAAATGACCCTGAATTGATTCTTGCAGATGAACCAACAGGAGCATTAGATTCAAAAACCGCAAAAGAGATAATGGATATTTTTAAATCCCTACATAAAGAAGGAAAGACAATAATAATAGTTACCCATGACCCTAAAATAGCTGAAGAAACAGAAAGAGTTATAAAAATCGAAGACGGAAAGATAATTAATTGAAAAAATTTTATGTGAATTATAATGTAGAAAAGTTACAAAATATTTCGGAGTTAAGATGGGCGCAGAAATAGATAGCGTTATACCTCATGATGACCAGTCAGAAAGGGCTGTTTTAGGAGCTATACTTTCAGACCCTGTTATAACAGATACAGTCCTTAATATACTAAAACCTGAAGATTTTTTTAATCATAAACATAAAGTAATATACGAAGCCATTATAGATGTTTCAGAGAAGGGAGATTCTCCAGGTTTTTTAGTTGTAAAAAATTACCTTGAAGGAAAAGGAAAATTAGAGGATGCTGGAGGTGAAGGTTATCTTTTACTTGTCCTCAGTGATGCAGCTCCTTCAAATACTGTTGAAACTGTAGCAAAACAGGTAAAAGAAAAATCCATTGTAAGAAACCTCATTCAGATAGCTCAAAATATTATCCAGAAATCAAAAAAGTACAGCGATGTAAATGAACTT
>CAYTOE010000106.1:4408-5914 GCA_964439255.1 uncultured Aquificales bacterium | reverse complement strand
TATTCTTTATATCAACGCTGAAAGATTTATCTTTATTCATCTCTTCAATTGTTTTAATAACCTTTCCTTCTAAAACATTAACTATATGAACATCCCCACTTTCATCTGCTACAGCGAGGAGTCTTTTGCTGTTATCCAGAGCCATATCAGAGAAGAAAGACATACCTACAGATAACCTGTAAACATCTTTTTCTTTCTTTAAGTCATATAGGATAACTTCATCTCCACTTAAACCAAAAACTACTCTACTATTATCAATAAATCTTAATTTTCCTATCTGCCAGTGTTTTTTTCTTGATATTATTTTCTTTGGTTTTTCATCTTTGGAGAGATTTAATATATATACTTCCCTTCCACCTCTATTCCCCTGAATAACAGCAAGAAGAAATCTTCCATCAGGTGAAACGTCAGCTGAAAAAACTTTTGGTAGCTGAGGTTCTCCCATAAAATCTAAGAATTTTGGATACTCTATACTTTTTTCTATCTGTTTACTTTTCAAATCAATAATGTCAACTTTTCCTCTTTCTGTGGAAACATAAATCCTTCCTTTACTGTAAACGATATCAGAAACAGCACCATGGACTTTAACCTTTCCTTCTAATTGGTAATCAAAACCGTAAGAAAAACCTATTAACAAAAGCAAAAAAATAAAAAACTGTTTAAACATCTTCCACCTCTTTATAAGGTTCAACTTCAATTGCACCTGCCGGGCAAACAGGAATACAAAATCCACAGCCGGTACATATATCAGGAATTATCTGAGGTCTAAATATACCTTCGAATTTTATTGCATTATCTAAACATGGTTCTTTACAGCTAAAGCACATGGTGCCATTCCAGGCAAAACATTTGTTAATATCTATCATAAAAGTTGATTTTATTTTTTCTGGTTTTTCAAGGGATAAAACATCAAATTCACAGCTTTCTGCACATTTCTTACAGAATGTGCAACCTTTTCCATTAAATGAAACATAGGGTGTTCCATCTTCATATCTGTAAAGAATTCTTTCATCACATACCTGAACACAGGAACCGTTACACTCTTTACATTTGGAAAAATCTGAACTTTCATCACTGTAAGGAGGTCTTATAAGAGACAGATTTTCCCTTACATCTTCCTTTGATTCTTTTATTTCCTCTATAGTTGCCTTTGGAAGAAAAGGAAGGGCTTTTAAAAAGCCCCTCCTGTTCATTTTTTTAGACATTAATAAACCCCTTCCATGAGGTTTTTATAGAGTTTCGTTCTATGTTTCGCTGTTGGATCTCTGTAATCTGGTTTAAATGTATTTTGTACAAGAGGTTTTGTGTTAGCCTGAGGAACGTGACATTGCGAACAGTTATACCTTGCAGGGTCAAGTTTGTTAAGTTTTACAACTTTCCCTTTTATAAGCTGGAAGAAATCTATGAAGTGAGTTGGTGAGATAGGAGTAGCCCCAACGGATTTTGCGACCTTAGGGTCATGACATCCGAGACAGGCGTTATTGTCCTTAGTTATAGGTAAAAGTC
>CAYTOE010000106.1:0-4308 GCA_964439255.1 uncultured Aquificales bacterium | reverse complement strand
TTAGGGTCATGACATCCGAGACAGGCGTTATTGTCCTTAGTTATAGGTAAAAGTCCTTTTACACTGTGTGGAATAAGAGGTGGAGCATTTTCATAAGACCTTGCAAATCTCTTTGCCTGTCCTGGAGGTGCTTTTGGAAATTCTATTGGTGGTGGTGCTGTATTCACTGTTAAAGGAGCTTTTCTGTAAGAAAGTTCCTCTGGAGATATAGCTTTACCAGAACCAGCCTGAGCCTGTGTCTGGCAGCCTGTGAATATAGCCATGGAAATTCCTATAGCAGGAATTGCCATCAGTGCTTTATAAAATCTCTTTTTAAGCATCGCTTTTTACCTCCTTTGTTGGTTTAACCCTTAAACCAAAGTTAAGTGCATCATCATTACAAACTTCAATACATCTTCCGCAGTTTATACACTCTCCGGAAGAAACAAAAACACTTTCTTTCCCAACCATCCATAATACCTGCTTTTCTGGACATACATTCTTGCAGTTCATACATAAAGTGCATTTATCAGCGTCATGTTTAACTCTTATGACGCTTGGTTTGCTTATAAGTGAGTAAAAACCACCTAATGGGCATAAATGTCCACACCAGCCATTTTTTGTAACAAAAAGGTCAAAGAGAAAAACCCCTAAAACAGCAGCCCATCCAAAACCCATTCCAAAAACAAGCCCTCTATGAAGCATAGAAATAGGACTCACAAATTCAAAAGCTGGTGCGGCAATTAAAAATGAAAGTATTAAACTTAGAACCAATATCCAGTATCTCGCTTTCCTTGAAATCCTTAGCTGCCATTCATCCTTATGAATACCAGTTTTTACCCTTAACCAGTTGGCAAAATCTGTAACCATATTCATTGGGCATACCCAGCTGCAAAAAGCCCTTCCTCCTATCAGTCCATAAAAAACAAGAACAATAGCAGCTCCTATAAGAACATCTGTTGCGAGTAAAGTTCCTGCTGCAAACATCTGTAAAACAGCATAAGGGTCTGCCATGGGAATGACATCTAATATCTTTGATGAGCTCAAGTTTCCTGTTAGAATTTTCCAGCCGTATGCGTTACCGGCTATATAAAGACCAATAATTGTTAACTGCGTTATTCTCCTTGCTATTAAAAACCTGTGTTTGTATAACCAGTTATTCTTCATCGAGCAAATCCTCTACATTAAGATATTCTTCTGGTTTTTTCTCGCTGCGAGGAGTTACCGTTTGTTCAACTCCTTTTGAACCTTTAATCCTTTCTTCTTCTTTCTTTTCCCAGCCTTTAATGTAATGTTTTCCTACTCTTCCTAAGGCGAGATGCCTTGGAAGAACAAAAATAGCTGGTTTTTCTGTAACACAGGCGTGCTCACATAATCCACAGCCGGTGCATACGTCTGGATAAACAACAGGAAGCAAGAATGCATGCTTCCCTGTTCTTGGATTTCTTTTTAACTCAAGTTTTATAGCCTGGTCTATTAATGGACATGCCCTATAACAGGCATCACATTGTAATCCCCAGTAAGCTATACAATGCTCCAGATCTACAACTGCTACACCCATACGGGCTTTATTGATATCAAGGACTTTCTTTCCATCTTTTACTGAGGAAACAGTGTTTGTATCAAGAGCACCTGTAGGACATGCCACAGCACATGGTATATCTTCACACATATAACAGGGTATCTCTCTCGGAACAAAATAAGGGGTGCCCAGTGGTACCTCTTTTGGATATATATATTTGTCTTTTTCTTTTGGTTTATGACTTCCTGGAGAACCAAGTATTAAAGTTGCTGTTTTCTTTGTTTCATCAGGGTTGTTTTCTCTATATCTACACGCTTCTACACATAAACCACACTTTATACATTTCTTTATAAATTCCTCTTCTGGAAGGGCTCCAGGTGGTCTAAGAACTACCTCATCATATTTTGCTTCTGCTACATATCCACCCCATATAGAACCTCCAAGGGCTGCAAGACCAAGCCCCTGGAGGGTTCTTATGAAAAACTTACGTCTTTCCTTATCCACTGGGCCTTTTTTGTCCATTTTAAGCCACCTTTACGCTTTGTATATCTTAACTGCACATTTTTTGTAATCTGTTTGTTTGGAAATAGGGTCTGTAGCATCAAGCGTAACTTTGTTGATATATACCCTTTCATCAAACCATGGGACAAATACAAGACCTCTTGGTGGTCTGTTTCTACCTCTTGTTTTAACCCTCGCTTTTACTTTTCCACGTCTTGACTCTATCCATACAAGGTCGTTATCTTTAACACCTAACTTTTCAGCATCTTTAGGATGCATATAACACAATGCTTCAGGAACAGCTCTGTAGAGCTCTGGAACCCTCATTGTCATAGTACCAGAGTGCCAATGTTCAAGAACCCTACCTGTTGCAAGCCAGAATGGATATTCGCTATCTGGTGGTTCTGGTGGATCCATATATGGTCTGAAGAATATTTTTGTTTTATTTGTAAGGTCTATTTTCTCTTTAGATGTTGGTCCAAATAGATTTCCTTTTGGAAGTTTCTTAAGGGCAGGTCCATAGAAAGCAAACTTACCATCTTTAGGAGCTCTACCTTCTTCAATTTCTTTCCTTGCATAAGGGTCATAGTCTGCATTAAATCTCCATGGTGTTTCTTTACCATCAACAACTGGCCATCTGAGACCTCTTACCCTGTGATATGTATCGAAATCAGCGAGGTCGTGTCCGTGTCCCATTCCAAATAGTCTGTACTCTTCCCATAGAGCTTTTTCTATAAAGAATCCGTATCCTTTCCATGGTTTACCATCTACACCGATAATATTTCTCTTATCTCCAACAGCACATGTGTTTGGATGAATTTCCCCTGTATTAGGGTTCTTAGCCACAGGTTGTGGATAGCTTAGGTCAACGTCTGGTATAGAACGTTTAAACGCTTTTTCTGAGAATAGAACATCAAATAAAGTATCATCTGGGCTATATCCCATTTTCTTAGCTTCTTCAAGAACGTTTGGAAGAACAGTTCCATCTGAAAGTTTCCACTCTTTCCATACTTCTTTTAGTTTAAAGAATTTAGAAAACTCAACATAATGCCAGATATCAGGCATTGCTTCTCCTGGTGGTGTAACCTGTTGTCTCCAGTGTTGTGACCTTCTTTCTGCGTTTCCATAAGCACCCCATTTTTCATAAATCATAGCTGCTGGAAGAATTAGGTCAGCAACTTTTGCTGAAATACCTGGATAAGAATCAGAAACAACTATAAAGTTATCCATATGTCTTGCAGCTTTTATCCAGTGATTAGCGTTTGCTGTATCCTGCCATGGGTTACATACCTGTACCCATGCAAACTTAATTTTTCCATCTTCAAGGTCTCTCATTATCTTGACTATATGAGAACCTACTTTTGGATTTATTGTTCCATGAGGTATATTCCAGATTTTCTCTGAAATCTTTCTGTGTTTTGGATTGAATACAACCATATCAGCAGGTAATCTGTGAGCAAATGTTCCAACCTCTCTTGCTGTTCCACAAGCTGAAGGTTGACCTGTGATTGAGAAGGCACCGTTACCAGGTTGTGCTTGTTTTCCAAGTAAGTGGTGAAGCATATAAGCTTGTTCATTTACCCATGAACCTCTTGTGTGCTGGTTGAATCCCATTGTCCAGAATGTAACAACTTTTCTACCTTTTTCTATATACCACTCAGCCATCTGTTTGAGTTTTTGTTTGAACTGCTCTAATGGTTCGTCTGGATCACCTTTAGCTATCTTTGCAACGTAGTCAAGAGTATATGGAGCAAGTGCTTTTTTGAAGTCTTCAAATGAGATAATCCAGTGTTTACCTGCCTGTTTGGCATGTTTCATTTTTATAACATCGCCTTCTTTGTAACCGTATATACTAAGAGCTGGAGCTTCAAGAGCAGATACTCTTTTAACAGCTTGCTTCATAATTGTTTGCATTTCTTTATCACTGTAGCCAAGGGCTTTTGCATGTTTTGGATTTCTCATTCCATAGCCAGTATCTATGTATCCTGTTGTAAATACACAGTATTTGTTTACAAAATCCCAATCTATAGCTTCAGGATGATTGTAAACAATTTCTCTTGCTATATAGTTCATTATTGCAAGGTCTGTATGTGGTCTGAATACAATATCTACATCTGCTAAATCCATTGTCCTGTGCCTGAATGTTGAAAGAACAACAACTTTTACTCTATCAGGATTAGAAAGTTTTCTATCTGTAACCCTTGCCCATAGTATAGGGTGCATTTCAGCCATATTTGAGCCCCAGACCATGAATGTATCTGTAAGCTCAATGTCATCATAACAGCCAGGAGGTTCATCAATTCCGT
>CAYTOE010000105.1:0-5954 GCA_964439255.1 uncultured Aquificales bacterium | reverse complement strand
TTTATTTACAGGTATTGACATTTTGTTTTTGGGTACATATAATATTTTTCTGCTAATGGTTGAGCGAGAGTAGCTCAGTTGGTGGAGCACTTCCTTGCCAAGGAAGGGGTCGCGGGTTCGAGTCCCGTCTCTCGCTCCATTAAATTATTCTTTTTCTTCAGTTTTAATTTTCTCAATCAACACTTCCTGAACTCTTCTTATGTTTGTTTTTAAAACTGTAAATCTTATATCATCAAACTTTATAACTTCTCCTTTTTTAGGCATTCTCCCAAGTGTGAAAATGATGTATCCTCCTACTGTTTCATATGCACCTTTTGGAAATTTAACGTCAAAAAGTGTTTCTATCTCTTTTAATTCTATTCTTCCATCTACAACAAGTTTGTCTTTTATTTGCCTTTTTATCATTCTTTTTTCTTTTTTTGTATATTCATCTC
Organism: uncultured Aquificales bacterium; assembly: GCA_964439255.1. Lineage (GTDB taxonomy): Bacteria > Aquificota > Aquificia > Aquificales > Hydrogenothermaceae > JAADDV01. The sequence continues at coordinate 5,520 of CAYTOE010000105.1, read as the reverse complement.
TTATCTCTCCGACTATTTCCTCAAGGACATCTTCTAATGTTATTATTCCCATTGTGGCACCTCTTTCATCAACAACAACAGCCATATGATCCTTGAACTGTTTGAAACCTTTTAATACGTTTGGAAGACTTGTAAACTCAGGAAGGTATCTGATAGGTCTCATAAATTTTTTAATAGGTTCATCAATATCAGCATCTGCAAGGTCATAGGCTCTAACAACACCTACTATCTGATCTATCCTTTTTTTATAAACAGGAATTCTTGAAAAACCTGTTTCTTTGAATATTCTTACCAGGTCTATTAAATCTGCGTTATACTCAACCGCCACTACATCTGAAAGTGGAACAACTATTTCACCTAAACGTCTTTCTTCAAAAATAAGAACATTTGCTATTATTTTTTTCTCAAGTTCTTCTATCCCTTCAGATTCTAAAAGAAGAGCATCTAAGAGTTCTTCTCTTGACAAAATTTTTTCTTTTTTTTCTTTTAATCTAAAGACAAAAAATACAACCTTTGTTATCAGGTTTGCTATTATCAGGAAAGGATATAAAAGTTTTCTAAAAAACTCTAAAATTGGAACTATAAAAAATACAATCCTGTCTGAGTAATGCTGAAATACACTTTTTGGTAGAATTTCCCCAAAGAGAAGCGTGATTATGATTATACTTTCAGCTAAAATTTCTTCTTTTGAGTATAAAAAAGGAATGTATGTTGACAATGAATGTAAAAAACTGACAAAGAAAGCAGTGATGGTTACGATACTGAGTGTAGTACCTATTAAACAGGTTGCTATATACTGGTCAAATTTTTCTGATAATGCTTTATGTATTTTTTCAGCTTTTTTATTTCCGGATTTGGCTAAGTATTTAATTTTGGTTCTGTTTACAGAGAAAAGAGCAAGTTCTGAACCTGAAAAAAATGCTTCAAGTGTAAGAAAAAACAGTATCGCTATTATATAGCTGAACATCTATTCTTTTTCCTCTTCCTTTTTTTCTTCAGGGAGTTTTTCAATTTCTATACTGATTATCCTGTTTTTATCCATATTTTTTACTGTGAATTTGAAACCTTTATAAATAAACTCTTCTCCTTCTTTAGGAAATCTTTTTAATAGGTCGAGGATAAAACCAGCCACTGTATCAAACTCATAATCTTCTGGAAGTTTTATACCTAACTCTTCTTCTAAAAGCTCTACTTCTAATTTCCCTGAAACTTCCCATTTATTTTTTCCTATCTGCTTAATATATGGTTCTTCTTCCTCATACTCTTCAGGTATATCACCAACAATGTACTCAAGTATATCCTGAAATGTTATTAAACCAACCACAGTTCCATGCTCATCTACAACGATTGCTATATGGATTTTTTCTTCTTCAAACTTTTTCATTAATGTGAGAAGTGGTGTAAACTCTGGAACAAAGTAAGGTTTTCTTAAAAATCTATCTATCTTTTCTTCTTTTCCTTCGAATTTAAGAAAAATTATATCTTTTATGTACAGTATTCCAACAATATTGTCCAGATTCTCTTCATATACAGGTATTCTGCTATATTCATGCTCTTTTACAATATCAAGAACCTCTCTCACAGTTAGACCCTTTTCAACAGCAAAAATATCCCTTCTTGGGGTCATTATTTCACTTACTGTTGTTTCATGGAGTTCAAGGGTTGATTCAATAATCTCTTTTTCCTCTTCTGTAAAGATATTTTTTTCTGTTCCTATATTGACTATTGTAATCAGGTCTTCTTGTGAAAGCTTATGACTTTCTACTGGCATTTCTAATCCCATTTTTTTCAGAAAGAATTCTGCAACTTTCATAAAAATAAACCTGAAAGGGGTTACTGCTATGTAAAATGTATAAAAAGGTTTAGATGTAATCAAAGCATACTTTTCAGGATAATAAGAGCCAACAGTCTTAGGTGTTATTTCTCCAAAAGTTAAAATCAGGACAGTCATAATAAAAATAGCTATAAACAGGTATTTCTCTCCAAAATAATCAATTACAAGCCCTGATGTTACAGCAGAGGCAGTTATATTAACAAGCTCATTACCTATTAAAAATGTTATAACGAGCTCTTTAGGTCTTGATCTTAACCAGTCAGCTATTTTTGCACTTTTATTTCCCTCTTTTGCCAGCCTTTTTATCTTCAGCCAGTCCATTGAAAAAAAGGAGGACTCTATTCCAGCAAAAAATGCTGATAGAAGGAGCAAAAAGAAAATAATGAGTATGTGAAAAATAAGCGGATTATCAAACAAGATGGCAGTAAACCTCCCTGTTATCTACAGATTTGATTTCTGGTTCTTTTTTACATACATCTTTTGCTAATGGACATTTTGAATAAAAAACGCAACCACCTTCTATTTCTTCTCTGTAAATCTCCTTTATGTTTTCTAATTTTTTCCTTTTTGAAGGATGATCAGGAGGAAGACTTTCAAGAAGAATTTTTGTATAAGGATGTAGTGGCTTGTTTATAATATCCTTTGCATTTCCCTGCTCCATAATTTTTCCTCTGTATAAGACGATTATCCTGTCAGAAAGTAAACCTACAACATTTAAATCATGGGAAATGAATAAAAAGCTTATTTTTTTATCCTTTTTTAGTTTGTTTATCAGGTTTATAATCTGTAGCTGAACTGAAACATCAAGCGCTGAAGTGGGTTCATCAGCCACTATAAGGTGTGGTTCTAAAATAATTGCTCTTGCTATAGCCACCCTTTGTCTCTGCCCTCCTGATAAATCTGATGGGTATCTTTCTAAAAATGTTTCGTCTAATCCTGCATCCTTAATTGCCTTTCTGATTCTTTTTTCCCTTTCTTTTTTTGGAATCTTATGTACAACAAGAGGTTCTTCAAGAATTGAGTATATTTTTAATCTTGGGTTTAGAGAAGTCCTTGGATCCTGGAAAATCATGGAAGTTTTTCTTCTAAAGGCTTTTTCTTCAGATTTATCAAAAGAATATATGTCTTTACCTTCAAAAATTACTTTTCCTTCATCCTTTTCTATCAACCTTAAAATCAGTTTACCTATTGTTGATTTTCCGCTTCCAGATTCACCTACAAGACCTACCGTTTCGTTTTCGTTTATATAGAAAGAAACATTATCAACAGCTTTAAAAAATTCATTCTTAAATAGGGTTTTTTTAATCAGATATTTCTTTGAAAGATTCTCAACTATTAACAGATGTTTACTGCTAACTTCCATTATTTTTATTTAGAGTATATTCTCCATTTGAAAATTTTGCGTTTAAGTATATCATAATTTTTTCAGTATTATGATATCTTCTACAAGAATTTAATATAATAAATAGCCTTAAAAAAACTACAGTATTTTCGGGAGATACAAATGGATAAGACTTTTGAAAAAGAGAACAGGATTTATGATGAAGATGAAATAAGCCTGTATGAACAGTGGCTTAAAATAAAAAAGAGAAAAAAACTTATTTTATCTTTATTTTTTGTATCTGTAATACTTGCTACAATTTTGGCTTTCACTATGACCCCTATATACAGGTCAACAGCAGCTATAATGCCAATATCAACATCCTCAAGTACTCCAACACCAAGTGCTAATTTACCTGGTATTGCTGTAATAGCAGGGCTTTCTTCTTTAGGTGAAAGTGATGAAGTAAAAAAAGTGATGGCAATTTTAAACAGTAGAACAATTAAAGAAAATGTAATTAAAAAGTTAAATCTAATCCCTGTTCTTTTTGAAAAAATTCCTGAAGATAGAAACCCTATGAATGCAGCTTTAGAAAAGTTCAGTAAAAATATACAGATATCAAAAGAAGGTGGGACTGGGGTAATTCTTATCTCTTATTATGATAAAGATCCTGAATTGGCTGCAAAAATCGTAACTGCTTACATAGAAGAAGCAAAAAGAATTTTGAATGAAAAAGCTTTTACAGTTGCGAAGATGAACAGAATTTTTCTTGAGAACCAGTTAAAACAGCAGGAAGAAAAACTTAACAAGCTCAGAGAAAAACTTGCTAACTTTCAGAAAAAAACAAAATTAATCAGGCCTGATTTACAGGTTGGAAGTAGTGTATCCCTGTATAGCAGATTAATTTCCGAAAAAGTTAAACTTCAGATAGAACTGAAAAAACTACAGTTAGCTTTATCTTCTTCAAATCCAAAGGTTGAACTTTTAAAAAAACAGATAAAAGCTATAGATAGACAGCTTAAAACAATTGAAGAAAAAAGTCATAGTGCTATACCTTCTCTTAAAAATGCTCCAGAAAAGATGTCTGAGTATTTAAAACTGGTAAATGATATAAAAGCACAGGAAGAAATTTATAAAACAATACTGCAAGCATATGAACGTGCAAAATTTGAAGAAACGAAAAATAACTTATTTATCCAAATAATAGATAAGGCTTTTATTCCTGATAAACCGGAAAAACCAAATAAAAAATTGATTGTATCCCTTGCAGGAATTTCTTCTTTATTTGTAGGTGTGTTTTTAGCGTTTATTTTAGATGCTTATGAAAGGAGAAAAAAATACTATGGATAAAAAAGCCCCTTTGAGGGGCTTTTTTAGTCATGTATTCTTAATTTTGGTTTCGGTGTTTCTTCAGTTGATGGTGGGAGAACAGGCATAGTCCTTGCTGATTCTGGAATTTCTCCTGTAAGGGATTTTAAGAAAGCTACGATTTTGTCTGTTTCTTCTGTTGAAAGTTTTTTCCCAAGCTGGGTTTCAGCCATAATCTCAACAGCTTTTCTCAAAGACCATACAGAACCGTCATGGAAGTATGGATATGTTCTATCTATATTTCTTAAAGAAGGAACTTTAAATACATATTTATCTTCCTCTTTTTTGGTGATTTTATATTTTCCTAAATCATAAGTTGGATACTGCTTGAATATTCCAAATTTCTGGAACATAGTTCCACCAACAGCTACACCATTATGACAACCTACACAACCTTTGTCTATAAAAAGCCTCAATCCTTCTTTTTCCTTTTGTGTTAATGCTTTTGTATTTCCTTTTAAGAACTCATCAAATCTTGAAGGTGTAACTAATGTTCTCTCGAAAGCAGCAATAGCTTTTGCGACGTTGTCATAAGTTACAGGATTTTTTCCTCCAAAAACTTTTTTAAACTCATTCACGTACTCTGGAATCGTTTTCAGTTTTGCAACCACATAATCAGGGTTTGGCATTGCCATCTCTACATGGGCAAGAATTGGTCCTTTAGCTTGATCCTCAAGGGTTTTTGCTCTACCATCCCAGAATTGGGCTACATGGAATCCAGCATTTAAGACGGTTGGTGAGTTCCTTCCCCCTGTTTTAAATTTATGTCCTAAGGCTGTTGGTACATTATCAACACCATAGGTTGCAAGGTTATGACATGTATTGCAGCTTATTACACCACTTAACGAAAGTCTTGGATCATAGTAAAGTTTCTTTCCTAACTCAACTTTTTCAGGTGTTGTAGGATTATCTTTTGGTGCTGGCATTTCCTTTGGTAATGGTTTAAAAAACGTCTGTGCTTTTTTTAGTAAATCAGCATCAGAAGCGAAGCCAAAAG
>CAYTOE010000104.1:0-5958 GCA_964439255.1 uncultured Aquificales bacterium | reverse complement strand
ACCATATCTTGCCGTTGCAGGTGGAACAACTCTGACTCCAGCCTCTTTCCAGTTTTTCTTTAAAGGAATTTTATCGTAGTATTCAAAAGGTCCAGCTTCCATCACCTGCATATCCTGTATAGGGAAAAACAGTAAAATCGCCTGTTTTACCCATTCATTTACAACCCACTCTCCATCTTTCTTTTCTGCAACTCTTATTTTTCCTTTGTCTAACAGGTCAACTGTTTCTCTTACAGCTTCTTCATATTTTTTTTCTTTTAAAAGTTCCCTATTCTCCCACGCTTCAGTAATAAGTTTCTTTAACTCTTCCATTAAAACCTCCTTATAGATTAATTTTTATTAGATTATAGCTTAGAAAAATACAGCTTTTTCAAAAAAAGCCTATCTAATCTGATTTTTAAAATAATCAGCAAGCATGTTTGAGAGTTTTGTTATACTTCCTGCTCCAAGAACGAGAATTACATCACCTTTTTTAACTATGTTTTTTATTGCTTTGAAGCATTTTTCTATATCTTCGCAGAAAAAAACATCTTTTCCAGATTTTCTTTTTGTTTCTTCAGATAAAGCCTTTCCATTTATCCCGTTTAAAGGTAGTTCACCAGCAGAGTATATTTCTGTTATATAAGTAATATCAGGTATGTCAAAGGACTTTGAAAACTCCTCAAACAAAGAAGAAACCCTTGAATACCTATGGGGTTGGAAAACGGTTATTATTCTTCTGTCTGGGTAAAGCTCTTTTGCTGCTGACAGAGTTGCCTTTATTTCAGTTGGATGATGGGCATAATCATCAATAACAGTTACATCCCTGTCATGTTTTATCTCAAATCTTCTACTTGCATTTTTAAAATTTTCAAGGGACTCTTTTATCACGCAAAATGGAACTTCCATCTCAAGCGCTATGGATATAGCTGCAAGAGCGTTATAAACACTGTGTTTTCCAGGAATAGAAAGGTGTATTTCCCCTAAATTGTTTACTTTAAACCTGTATCTCCCATCAACCAGTTTCAGGTCGTGACCCCTTATATCTGCATCTCCAGAAAGTCCAAATCTGATAACCTTTTTTTCTATATGAGGGTATATACTTCTTGTGTTTTCATCATCAATGTTAAGGGCAACAGCACCATAAAATGGAACTTTATTTGCAAAATCAATAAAAGCCTTTTTTATATCTTCAAGGTCTTTGTAAAAACCTAAATGTTCAACATCGATATTGTTTATTGAAACAATTGTTGGCGTAAGTTTTAAAAAAGAACCATCACTTTCATCAGCCTCTGTTACAAGGAACTCACCTCTACCTAAACGGGCATTGCTCCCGTATGCTTCAAGCTTACCACCGATTACAACAGTTGGGTCTAAACCTGTTTTTCCTAAAATTGTTCCAACCATAGATGTTGTTGTTGTTTTTCCGTGGCTACCAGATATGGCAATTCCATATTTGAATCTCATAAGTTCTGCAAGCATTTCTCCCCGGGGAATAGTTGGTATTCCAAGTTCTTTTGCCCTTAAAAGCTCAACATTGTCCTCTTTCACTGCTGATGAATAGACAACAACATCTGCTCCTGAAACATTTTCAGGTTTATGACCTATAAAAACCTTTGCACCCATATTTTTTAAGTTATCCACAGTTGGACTTTCCTTAAGGTCTGAACCTGTTATGATGAAACCCTGATTTAAAAGAACCTGAGCTATACCGTTCATTCCAGAACCACCAATACCGATAAAGTGGATATGTTTTATCTTTCCTCTAAACATTAAAGCCCTCATTTAGAAAAAATTTTTTATAAAATACCATATTTAGCTGAACTTTGGTAAACGCCAGTTGTAGAGTATAGCTAATATCCTTATCATAAAGACAACAGCACTACATATAACAGCAGAATATGTCAGTCCAACTTCAGAAGAAACAGATATATAAAATGCTATTCCACCTATTATGGAGCAGCTTGCATAAAAATCATCCCTCAACACAGAAGGAACTTTTCCAAGAAGAATATCACTTATAACACCACCACCTATACCTGTAAGTGTTGCAAGGATAATAATTCCAAAAAATGAAACATCTGAATTGTAGGCTATTATCGCTCCTGTTGTTGTAAAAGCTGAAAGACCTATTGCGTCTGGGATAAGAATAAAATACCTGTTTTTAAATTCCCCTTTGAACACTCTGTAAAGGACAATAGCAAGCCAGACACCTAAAATGGCAAATGACATATCTGAAACATCTTTCAGGGCTTTAGGAACCTGATTTACAAGAAGGTCTCTTGTTATACCACCCCCTAAAGCTGTCATTGTTCCCAGAACTGTTATCCCAAATAAATCGAGACCTTCTTTTATAGCTTTAAATGAGCCAACCACAGCGAAAGCTATAAGACCTATTATGTTCATAATTGAGAAAACAGAAAAAATCTCATTTTCCATCACACAGATTCATTTCTCCGTTTAGAAGAACATTAAACTCCTTATCAATTTTTATTTTAAAACCTGCATATTTAACACCTTTTTTTAAACCTTCCTTAAAAGCTTTTTCAAAATCTGGGTCGAGGTTTCCATTAACAGAAAAACATGAACAATCCCTTAATCCCATTATAAGTATAACTGATTCAAAGCCCTTTTCTTTTGCCTCTATAAGCTCCCTTATATGTCTTGTCCCCCTTTTGGTGGGAGCATCAGGAAAAACACACCTGTTTCCCATTAAAAGATTACTTCCTTTCAGCTCAACAAAAATCCTATCATCTAAAAGAAAATCAAGCCTGCTTTCCCCAAATTTAACCTCTGTTTTTATCTTTTCTGGAATAAAACCAAGTACACCTGACTTAATTGCGTTAAGAGCTATTTTTGAGTGAAATGATGTATTTAGAAGTATCCAGCCGTCTTCCATTTTTGCAGCTACCATTTTGTAATCAAGTTTTAATCCTGGTTTGCTTTTGACAACAAGTACTTTTCTTCCCTCTGTTAGTATCTCTTTTAATCTTCCTGGATCCGCGATATGACAGGTTTTCTCTTCATTATCAACAAGACATAACCCAACAAATCTGTTTGGTCTTTTTATAAAAACAGCTTCTTTTAAGTTGCCTAATTCCTTTAAATCAAACAGTTTCTTTTTCAAAATAAACCTCTCCAACTCTAAAAAGTAAAAAATAAAGGGGAAGTAAAGCATCCCAAAAAAATGTAAACAAAACACCAGTGAGGTGTAGTATTAGCGGTATCAGAAATACAAGCCCTATAGATTTATCTAAAGATTCAGGTTTTAGGCTGACAAAAAATTTAAAAGCTCTGAAAAAAATAAAAAGCACAGCCAAAACACCTACAAGACCTTTTTCTATAAATTCCGACAATATGAAAAATGATTCGTATCTTTCCATATCCTCTTTTGAATGTTTGTGGGGAAGATTAACCCCTGAACGAACACCATGTCCTACAAGAATATTTAACACATTTTTTTCTTTCAAATCAGTTTTTATAACATCAATAGCATCTAAAAATATGTAGTACCTCATATTTGCTACTGTATCTATTTTTTCTGCTGTTATCTCCTTGTTCAAAAGTATCTGATTTAGAGCTTTAAATCTTTTATCTTTTAAAGACATAAATGAATAATCAACAACAGAAAATACAAGTAAGAACACAAAGGTACCAGCAAAAAAATTTTTACCTATAAATCTACTCCTGTACATTACAAAAGCGGTTAAAAATGTCCCTACAACAAATTCTAAAAAAGCTGTTCTCCTGAAAGAGAAAATAACAACGGTACTAAAAACAACAAAAAGAAAAAGAAAAATATAAGATATCCTTTTATTACCCTTTTTATAAAAGTAAATTCCTGTAAGGAAGGAACTGATTGAAAATATGGAAAAAAAATGTCCAGCTTCAAACATGCTTCCCCATATCAATGTGGATTCACCGTTCTTTAGGAATGTATAAACAGCAACAGGGTACAGGAATATACCTGATAGAATAAGAACGATTAGAATAGTCTCTTTTAATTTTTCTAATCTTTCTTTTCCTACTCTGAAAAAGTAAAGAAGCTGAAAAATCCCCTCTTCTATTCCTTTTAATAAATAGGAAAAGTTAAAAATTAAAGTTGATAAAAAAGATACTGTAGAAAAAGTAAGGATAGGTACAGAAAGAATACCTTTAGTTCCCCTTTTTTCTTTATACATTTCGTATAAAGTAAATACAAGACCTAAAAAGGTAAGAATCTCAAAAACAGATATTGAAATAAAGGCAGAAATCAATAGAAAAACAATAAAACTCTCCCTTCTCAACATAAAACCACCATTTTTTTAATTCATCGTAAAAAAATATATTTTTATAAATTTTATATACAAGCAGAGCTTATAAGAAAACGAATATTGTATAATATTCAACTAACGTTTTTTCTTTATATAAATCCGTTTAGGAGACTGCACATGGGAAGAAAAATAGAGTTTACAGATGTAACATTAAGGGATGGACAACAAAGTTTATTAGCAACAAGAGTAAGAACTGAAGATTTACTGCCAGCTGCAGAAAAACTGGATAAAGCAGGATTCTGGTCACTTGAAGTCTGGGGTGGAGCAACATTTGATGTTTGTCTCAGATTCTTAAAAGAAGACCCATGGGAAAGATTAAGGAAATTTAAAGAGGTTGCCCCAAATACAAAATTAGAGATGCTTTTAAGGGGTCAGAATGTTGTAGGTTATAGACATTATGCTGATGATGTAGTTGAAGCATTTGTTAAAAAGGCAGCTGAAAATGGTATTGATGTTTTCAGGATTTTTGATGCTTTAAATGATGTTAGAAACATGGAAGTTGCCATATCTACAGCAAAAGAGGTTGGGAAAATAGTTAAAGGTGTTCTTTCCTACACAATAAGTCCTGTACATACAGTTGACTATTTTGTGGGAGTAGCAAAACAGTTAAAGGACTTGGGAGTGGATATCATTTCAATAAAAGATCAAGCTGGAATTTTATCTCCTAAAGTTGCCTACGAATTAGTTAAAAGGTTGAAAGAAGAGGTTAAGCTTCCTGTTCACCTTCATGCCCAGACAACATCGGCTATGGCCGAAATGACATGTCTTAAAGCTGTTGAAGCAGGTGTTGATATTATAGATACAGATGTATCTACATGGTCATGGCTTACAGCACATCCAGCCGCAGAAACAATGGCATACGTCCTGAAAGAGTACGGTTATCAGGTAGATATTGACCTTTCAATAATAGAAGAGGTTGCTGAGTATTTAAAAGAAGTGAGAAAGAAATATAAAAAGTACGATACAGCTGATAAATGGCCAGATTCTCAGGTGCTTATCCACCAGATACCAGGTGGAATGATGTCAAACTTTATAAATCAGCTTAAAGAAAATGATGCCCTTGATAAACTTGATGAGGTTAAAGTTGAAGTTGCAAGGGTAAGAGAAGATTTAGGTTATCCACCTCTCGTAACACCTACATCTCAGATAGTAGGAACCCAGGCGTTGTTAAACGTTCTTCAAGGAGAAAGATACAAAGTTGTAACAAAAGAAACTAAAGATTATGTCAAAGGTCTTTATGGAAGACCCCCTGCACAAATAAAACTGGAAATTATTGAAAAAATAATAGATGGAGAAGAACCTATACAGGTAAGACCTGCAGACCTTTTAGAACCTGAGCTTGACAAATGTTCTATAGAAGCCCAGAAAGCTGGAGCTAAAAGCGAAGAAGATATTCTTTCTTACTGCCTCTTCCCTCAGGTTGCTAAAGACTTTTTCGAGTGGAGAGAAAAGTTTGAAAAAGGAGAGGCTTTACCTCCACAGATTGAAGAGATTACAGAAGAAGAAGCATGTACAACAAAAGCGCCTGTTGAGTTCAATATAACTCTCCATGGGGAAGTTTACCACATACAGATAGCAGGTGTTGGAAGCCCTGTTGAAGGTGGAACCCCTTACTTTGTTAGGATTGATGGAAGATTGGAAGAAACCCTTGTCCAGCCTATAAGGG
>CAYTOE010000103.1:0-6036 GCA_964439255.1 uncultured Aquificales bacterium | reverse complement strand
CATGAAGACAGGCATGATGTAGTTGCTTTTACTGTAGTATCAGCAGGAGATAGATTAACTGAGTATGAGAACAGGCTTTTCAAAGAGGGAAAGTATAAAGAGTATCACCTTATCCATGGGCTTGGAGTTGAGCTTGCTGAAGCTCTTGCAGAAATTGTTCACAAGCAGATAAGAATAGAGCTTGGAATAGCAAAAGGAGAAGGGGAAAGTCTTGAGGATGTAAACTGGCAGATAAGAAAGTATCAGGGAGCAAGATATTCTCCAGGATATCCAGCCTGCCCAGACCTGAGCCTGAATGAGAAGATATTTAAGCTTCTAAAACCGGAAGAGCTTGGTATAAAACTGACTGAAAACTACCAGATAGTTCCAGAACAATCAACAGACGCAATAGTGGTTTACCACCCGGAAGCAACATACTTTGCAGTTTGAAGCTGTATGAACTGAAGTGCACCGATATTTATGATGCAAACAGCTTTAGAGATAGGTTTGTGAATTTATAACCTGAATTTGTAGAAAACAATATTTCTTTTCTTTATAAAAACTCAAAAATCCAATACCTAATCAGTTTGTGTAAAAAATTATTCCAACTTCAAAATTTATCTCAATTTATAAAAAATAGGCACATTTTTAACTTAGAAGATGTTTATTATTCGTAAGGTTTTTTACCACTTTATCACAGTACAATTAATACTTTCCAGAAAATATTTATGAAAAACACCTTCAACTGTACAATCTTAAAAAAAACATTACTTTAATATTAAAGTAATAATACTCTAATAACGAAATAATAATTAAATAATAATATTTGTGTTAGGAGGACAGGTCATGAAGGTAATACTAAAAAGACACCTTGGAAAAGACAAGTTTTCTTTTCTTTTTGTTGAGGATGATAAAACAATCCTCAAAAGCCAGCTTTACGCATCCAAAAGAAACGCTATGACTGGCATTAATGCAGTCATAAAAAACTCCCCTTTAAACAGAAGATACGAGCTTAGAGAAGCTAAAGACGGCAGATGGTATTTCAACTTAAAAGCTGCGAATGGAAAAATAGTAGGGACAAGCCCCATGTTCAAAACAAAAGAAGAAGCAGAAGAAGCTATACAGCTTTTGAAAGATAAGGCTTATTCAGCATCAATAGAATATGTAGAGGAATAAAGGGGAGTTTTCCCCTTCTTAGCCATGGAAAGAGTATCAGCTGTTATAGTGACTTTTTATCCAAAAGAAGAGCATTTCCAAAATATAAACAGAATCGCACAGCAGGTTGAGAAAGTTTATTTAATAGATAATACAGAAAAGGAAATCTTTTTTTATGAAACAGAAAAAAATGTGGAAATTATTAAAAACAAAAGGAACATAGGGCTTGCTTCAGCACTGAATATAGGAATAAAACTGTCTATCAAAGAAGGATTTGACTCAGTATTCCTGTTTGACCAGGATACAGTTGTACCAAAAAAGTTTGTAGATAGGATGCTTAGCTTTAAACAAAAGCTGAAAAAAGAAAATGTTCTTATATTCGCACCTCAGGTATTCGATACAGGGGCGAATGTACTTCTTTCTTTTTTAAAACTTGAAAAATTTCATATAAAGAAGATTTTTTGTGAAAATGATTACATTTTTCCAACCTTTGTAATAACATCTGCATCTTTATTAGATTTAGAAAAAGTTAAAAAAATAGGTTTTTTAAGAGGAGATTTTTTTATTGATTTTGTAGATGATGAATACTGTTTAAGAGCACTTAAAAATGGATATAAAATAGCTGTCAATTGTGAAGTTATAGTTAAACACAGTATAGGAAAAAGAAAAAATGTTAGATTATTCCGTTTGTTTCCACTAAGACCAAATAATCACCCACCAGTTAGAAAGTACTATATAGCAAGAAACAGCGTTAGAACAACAATTGAATATTTCAGTTATTTACCTTCTGTACTTCTTTTCTGTCTAAGAGTCTTAATTCATGAGTTTCTTTCTGTTTTGTTTTTTGAAGAAAATAAACTGAAAAAGATTTGGGCTATGTTATTAGGTATTAAAGATGGTTTACTGAACAAAATGGGTAAATGTAGATACAGGTTCTGCTATAATAAGAAAAAAATATAAACAAGGATATTAATGAATAAGTACAGAGTTTTGCTTGTAAATGATGATGGATACCACTCTGAAGGAGTATTGACACTTAGAGATATACTGATAAAAAACAGTTTTGATGTTACTACTGTAACACCAGATAGAAATATGTCTGGTTCCAGTCATTCTCTTACTTTTACAAGACCTTTGAAAATCGTAAAGCTGGATAGGTATGAAAATTTTTATTACATCGTTGATGGAACACCTGCTGACTGTGTTCATCTTGGCTACCATGTCATTTTAAAAGAAAAGAAGCCTGACATCCTTATATCAGGGATAAATACGGGACCTAATCTTGGTAATGATATTTTTTACTCAGGAACTGTAGGTGCTGCCAGAGAAGGAACTCTTTTGGGAATTCCCTCTATAGCTATCTCTCCGGCTTCTTCAAAGAATCCTGATTTTAAGACAATTGCGGAGATTTCTCTAAAAATTATAAAAAAAGTTCTACATACAGGACTTCCAGAAAAAACATTTTTGAATATCACAGTACCAAATACAGAAAAGGGAAAAATAAAGGGTTTTATGATTACAAAACAGGGAAGAGGTGCGTATAAGGAGGAGATTAAAAAGTACATATCCCCTTCTAAAGAAATTTTCTGGTGGATAGGTGGAGAAGAAACCCTTGAAGAACAGTGTGAGCCTGGAAGTGATTACACAGCTGTAAAAGAAGGATTTGTGTCTATAACACCTTTAAGACTTGATTTAACAGATTACCAGTCATTAAAAAAAATGGAAGAAGACTTTCTTATTTTTTAACAGGAATTTCCATTACTTCTCTGTACTTATCAACAACAGCTCTTCTAACTTTTTCAACAAATCTGTTGTCAATAGGTTGAATTATCTCAACTAAATTTCCCTTTGGTGTTGATTTTTTTGGGAATGATATAAAAAGTCCGCCATGTTTTGACTCTATGAGCTGAATACCTTTTATTATGAACATATTATCTATCGTAACATCGGCCATAGCCCTAACTCTACCACCAATTCTACTTGTGTCAAAGGGATAGATTTTTACTTCTGTTATCTCCATAAAAACCCTTCAAAAATTTAGTAAGCTAAAATATTCCCGATTTCAAACTCTTTCAAGTCTGGTTTTTTTATTTTTCCAAAAGATATTTCAATAGGTTTTGATACTATTTTCCCATTTTCATAAGAAACCATAAAGTTTTTATTTCCCTTTATATACTCTTCAACAGCAAAAACACCAAACCTTGAAGCTATATTTCTGTCAAATGCTGTAGGTGAACCACCTCTCTGTATATAACCTAAAACAGAATATCTAACACCTCCAAAGTCGTACGGTTTCAACTTTTCTTGAAGTATCTCAGCCACTTCCTTTGCTGAAGCAACACCTTCAGCAACCACAATAATAGAAAATCGTTTACCTCTTTCTCTTGATTTTAAAACAGAGTCAACGATAACATGCATTGGAAAAGGATATTCAGGTATTAGAATCACATCTGCCCCTGTGGCAATTCCAGCTTCAAGGGCAATAAATCCACTGTCCCTTCCCATTACTTCTACAACAAATACCCTTTCATGGGAAAGGGTAGTATCCCTTATTTTATCTATAGCTTCAACAGCATTATTAACAGCTGTATCAAAACCAATGGTGTAATCTGTTCCATATGTATCATTATCTATTGTTTTAGGTATCCCAATAATAGGAAAATCAAACTCCTTAATCAAAAGGTTTGCAGCCTGAAATGAGCCATTTCCACCTATAACAAACAGAGCTTCAACATTTTCTGCTTTCAGGTTCTCAACTGCTTTTTTTCTAAATTCAAAACTGTGAAACCTCGGTTCCCTTGAAGATAAAAGTACCGTTCCACCTCTATTTATGATTAATCCCACATCCCTTGGTGTTAAAAAACAGAAATCCTTTTCTATAAGCCCCTTGTATCCCCTTTTAATACCAATAACAGAAAAACCATAGTAATGGGCTGCCCTGACAACAGCCCTTATAGCAGCGTTTAAGCCTGGAGCATCCCCACCACTTGTTAAAACAGCTACAGTTCTTTTAGACATTATTTTTTAATCATATAACAGTAATCTGAGTAATCAGCAAAAGAAGGAAGTATATCTCCTGTTTTTTTATCCACATAAACCTTTCTGAGAACATCAAAACCTTCATAACCTTTTGTATAAATTTCACCGATATAATATCTATCATTTTCGCAAACAGCTATTTTGTTTGAAGCTCCAGATAGATTTGAAGCATAAGATTTAATTTTCTTTACAGCTTCATCTTTGGTAATCGCAAAAGATGAGAATATTAAACCTGCTGAAAGAAATAAAGCTAAAGCTTTTTTCATGGCTACCCTCCTGCAGTTTTATTTAAAAATCTTGGTTCTAAAAACTCTCATAACTTCTCCATTTACCTCTTTAAACTCAGGCTCTAAAATCTCCTGTATTGTATGAAGTTCTTTTATACCATACTGATTACACAAAACATTTATAGATTTTATAATCTCCTCTTTTTCCATAACAGAAGTTTCCCAGTATGTTGCAAAAACAAGATTTCCATCTGCATCATGGATTACAAGCCTCAGTTCATCCACTACTTCTTCCTTAGGATCACCATACATAGTCAATGTTCCGTAAAGTTCTTTTTCTTCCATTTTAAAAACTCCTAATAAACAACTTTATTTTTACCTGTTTTTTTAGCTTCGTAAAGCTTTTTATCAGCAAGTGAAATCACATATTGAATATCAGTATTCTCATCAGGTATTATACTTTCAACACCTATGCTCACTGTGAGTTTTATTTTACAATTGTTACACTCTATTTCTGTGTTTTGTATGATTTTTCTAAGTTTTTCCAAAACAGAAACAGCATCATCCAATTTTGTTGAAGGTAAAAGTATAAGGAACTCCTCTCCACCGTATCTAAAAACAAAATCAGATTTTCTCAAACTTTTTTTCAAAATATTTGAAAGGTGCTTTAAAGCACAGTCTCCTATTAGATGACCAAACTTATCATTCACTTCTTTAAAATTATCTATATCCACCATAGCAACGGTAAAAGGTTCTTCAGCTATCTGGGCAATTTTAAGGTTATGTTCAAGGATTTCATTCATAGCCCTTCTATTGAGTAAACCTGTTAGGGGGTCTATTTTTATCTCAATAATGTTCTCCTGAATAACAAGCAAAGCTAAAAGATTTAAAAGGGCAAGGGAATTCCTCACAAGAGATACATAAGAATGGAGTAACTTTGTATAATCTTCTTTTCTTATCTGATAATAAATATCTTCTGCATTACTGTGGGTTAATTTGTGGAGATAATCGATAATACTTTTTTCATCTTCATCTATAAGAGCTTTAAATTTTGTATCTTTCAAAAACCATGAAAACTCGCATTTATCGTACTTCAGGCTAACAGAACTTTCTTTTTTCAGTTTTTTAATATCATTCAAAATTGCCAAAAGCCAGAGAATATGGCTTTTTATAAAATTTTTTGTTATAGCAGAATCTTTTTCTTTTTCATAAAGTAGTTTTAACATCTCATAATCATGCTCAATATAGCCATCTAAATAACCAAGGGCAGAAAAGTTTTTTGATTTTTGAAAAAATTTACTGAATTTTGTGTAAAGCCTTACATCAAGTAAATTTTTTTTCAGTAAAATTCTGTTTAAATGACACCTTATTTTATCAAAAGCTTCTAAAAATTCCACATAAGGGAGTCCCATAACGTAATGGCGCTTCCCAAGTTCTCTAAACATCAGGAATGTATCTTTTGAAGAGTTTTCAAGTGCATCAATAATAACTTTTATTTTTCTCTTTTTTAATTTTTCAAAATTTAGAGAATTATGCTCTTTCAAAAATGACAAAATATAATCATTTTTCTTCAATTCCTCAAAATACAGGTCAAAAGCTTCATTAATATAACTTTCCAAATTCATTTTTTCCTACA
>CAYTOE010000102.1:0-6084 GCA_964439255.1 uncultured Aquificales bacterium | reverse complement strand
TCCCCAGACCTTTGTAAAGTACTCGCCTGCTTTGTGGTCAAATTCATCCTCAGGAGAGTATGTTGCAAGCCTTTCAAAATAAAGTCCATTTGGAGATTTTCTACCTACTATTTGAGCTGAACCTTTGTAAAGTTTAAATCTCACCACACCATTTACAAGCTGTGCTATTTCGTTTGTAAAAGCATCAATGGCTTCTCTCAGTTTTGAGAACCACAGGCCGTTGTAAACAAGCTCAGAGTAAGGCTGAGCTATATGGGTTAATTTGTAATGATATGTAAATCTATCTAAAACAAGGCTTTCTATTTCATCATAAGCTTTTATCAGTATAAGACCTGCTGGTGATTCATAAACCTCCCTTGATTTTATGCCTACAAGCCTGTTCTCAACCATATCTATTCTTCCAATACCATGTTTACCAGCTATCTCGTTTAAATCCCAGATTAATTTCCACAGTTCATTGTACCTGTTCCCATTTATTGAAACAGGGATTCCTTTTTCAAACTCTATCTCTATATACTCAGGTTTATCTGGTGCTTCTTCTGGATTTACAGTTATCTCAAAGGCATCTTCTGGTGGTTCAGTCCATATATCTTCTAAAGGTCCAGCCTCTATTGCAACACCCCAGAGGTTTCTATCGTATGAGTAAGGCTTTTCTTTTGTTGCTTTTACAGGTATTCCATGTTTTTTTGCGTATTCAATCTCTTCATCCCTTGATTTAAATTCCCAGTCTCTTACTGGTGCAAGAACTTCTATATCAGGGTCTAAAGCCCACACAGATGTTTCAAATCTCACCTGGTCATTTCCCTTTCCTGTAGAACCATGGGCAACATAATGGGCATCGTACTTATGGGCAAGCTCAACAAGTTTTTTTGATATAAGGGGTCTTGATAGGGCTGATAAAAGGGTGTATCTGTTTTCGTAAAGAGCACCGCTTCTCATAAGGGGCATACAGTATTCCCTTGCAATCTCCTCTTTTATATCATCAACTATAGCTTCAACAGCGCCAGAAGCTTTTGCTTTATCAGGTATTTCATCTAATTCTTCTCCCTGTCCAACATCAGCGGTGTATGTTATAACCTCAAAACCTTTGTCAGCAAGCCATCTAACGATAACAGATGTATCAAGTCCACCAGAATAAGCCAAAATTACACGTTTCTTCATTAAATCCTCCTGTATTTTTTTAAATACAACTAAAACATTATAGTTTTTATCTGTTATAAAGTTAAGGGAAATATGAGATAGGCTACAGATATATATATATTTTTTCTCCTTTTTTTAAATTGAACATTTTTTTTGCGTTTTCCATCGGAACAAAAACTTCATAAAAGCCAAAACTTCCTTTTATAAGGTTTAATTTATCTTTTTCTCCTTCCAAAAATGCTTTACATATTTTTTCCACTTTTTTATCTTTTACACGAATTTCTTTAAAAGTTTCGGGAAGCTGGCTTATATTTGTTATTCCATTTCCAAACTTATCAAATTTTATAATTTCACCTGTCCAGAGATTTTTTTCTTTTTTAACTTCAGGGAAGGGAAGTTTAACTAACTCTTTAATCTCTTTTCCAAACTCTTCTAAAGGAATACCTTTTGAAAGAAATCCAGCTACAGGCGCAAAAATATCCCTACCGTGGAAAGTTTCTGTCTCTCTTTTCAGTGTATATTCTGAATTTGTTATTTCAACAACTTTTTTTATCTTTTCTTTCTTTAACGGAAGAGTAAGTAAACCGTTGTCCGGTGCTACAAAAAAATACCTATCTGTTTCAACGATAACAGGTCTCCTTTCTGTTCCAACACCGGGGTCAACAACACAGACAAATATGGTTTTTTCAGGAAAATAGCTGTAGGATGCGTTTAGAACTATTGATGCTTCAAGAATATCAAAGGAGTTTATCTCATGGGTTATATCTATAATATCAACATCAATATTTATAGATTTTATAACCCCTTTAACAGACCCAACGAAACCGTCAGAAGTTCCAAAGTCTGTTAAAAGGGCGATTAGATTACTTTTTGTTCTTTTTGTAGAACTCATTGAAAAACTTCAAAAACTCCGAAGTTTTATTTAATTTTGAGTTTCCATAAATAATTGGGTTTTTGTCTAAAACAAGTTCATAACCGTATTTTTTAGCATAAGCCTTAACAGCTTTTTCTAACAGTTTCATAAAGTCTCCGGCCATTTCCTGTCTCATTTTGTTTAGTTCTCTTTGCTTTTGAAGAATCATTTTTTGAAGTTTCTCCTGCTTCTCACCTTTTGCCTGTTTTTCTTCAATCTGTTTTTTGAATGTTTCCACTTCTTTGTTTAGCTTTGACTGAATTTCTTTTCCTGCTTCTGATTCTGTAACTATCTTCTGCATATCAACAAACACTACTTTTCCAGCAAAAGATGCTGTGAATAAAAACAGGGTGAAAACCGTTGATAAAATTAGTTTAAACATAATACCTCCCAAAAATTTATTTTTTGCATTATACCAGCTTTTCTTTTACAGTTCCTCAAGTTTTATCTTTCCTTCATAAAGGGCTTTTCCAACAACAACACCATAAACACCCAAATCTTTAAGCTCATATAGTTTCTTAATATCTTCTACAGAACTTACCCCTCCAGATGCAATAACAGGATGTTCAAGATTTTCTGCAAGCTCTTTTGTCCCTTCTATATTGGGGCCGGTAAGGGCTCCGTCTCTGTTTACATCTGTGTAAAGAAAACCCCATATAGGTTTGTTATCAAACTCTTTTGCAAACTCTAAAGGTGTGTAATGGGTTTTCTCCACCCATCCTTTTATCGCTACCTTTCCATCTTTTGCATCTATCCCAACAATAACCTTTTCAGGAAAATCGTACACAATTTTTTCAAATGTATCTCTATCCTGGTAAGCAAGACTTCCTATAACAACCCTTTCAACACCTATTTCTATCATTGTTTTCACAGATTCGTAATTTCTTAAACCGCCTCCAAACTCAACAGGTATAGATACAGATTTAACAATCTCTTCAACTATACGGTAGTTTTTTGGTTTTCCTTCAAAAGCACCATCTAAGTCAACTATATGTAGATGTTTTGCTCCTTTTTCCTCCCATTTTTTTGCCATTTCAACAGGATTATCACCGTAAACCGTTACCTCATCAGCTTTTCCTAAAAAAAGCCTTACAGCTTTTCCATCTTTTATATCAACAGCTGGAATTATGAATTCTTTAAGTCCCATTTTCACCCCTTAAATGTTTTATTACTGTTTCTATTATAAAAAGAGATGAACTTTCTTTATCCATCTCTGGGATTTCAACCATTTTACCATCTTTGAAAATGAGTATTCCTTTATGAATACCTTTACTGAAAACATCTAAAAGATTTCCAACAATAACATCAAGGTTTTTTCTTACTAATTTATCTCTTGCGTTTTCTATGAGATTCTGGCTTTCTGCTGCGAAACCTATAAGTATCTGATTTTTCCTTTTCCTTTCACCTACAGTTTTCAGTATATCTGGATTTGGTTCAAGTTCAACTACAGGGTTTTCTTTTGATTTTTTCAATTTTTCTTTACTGTATGATTTTGGTTTAAAATCAGCAACAGCCGCGTTCATTATTATGATATCTGCGTTATCAACTAAATCCATAACAGCATTAAACATATCTTCTGCGGATACAACATCAATTTTTTTAACCCCGTATGGCTTTTTTAAACATGTAGGGGCAGATATAAGTGTAACATCCCCACCTAAAGCATAGGCTATTTTTGATAGAGCATAACCCATCTGACCTGATGAAGCATTAGATATGTATCTTATAGGGTCAAAATATTCTCTTGTCCCTCCTGCTGTTATGAGAACATTCTTTCCTTTTAATGGTTTAGGCAAAAGAGCGTATAAAGCTGCCGTTTCTATATCTTCTATATCTGCAAGTTTTCCTTCTCCCTCTTCGCCACAGGCAAGTTCACCTTCTACAGGATTTACGAAAATATGTCCCCTGTTTTTTAAAACAGATATATTTTCAACAGTAGAAGGATTTTTATACATCTTTGTATTCATTGCTGGTGCTATTACTACAGGTTTGTCATAGGCAAGAGCTAAAGATGTTAAAAAATTATCTGTTAAACCTATTCTCAGTTTTGCTATTGTATTTGCTGAAGCTGGAGCAATTACGAAAACGTCAGCCCACCTCGCCCAGAATATATGTTCAAGACCTGTTTTTCCCTCTTTCCAGTCTGATAAAACCTCTTCCCCTGTTAATGCTTGAAATGTGAGTTTTCCTACAAACTCAAGAGCTGAAGGTGTTGCACATACTCTAACTTTAGCTCCTTTTTTTTGGAAAAGTCTTACAAGCTCACAGGCTTTGTAAGAAGCTATCGAACCAGAAACACCTATTAAAATATGTTTGTCTTTCCAGATCATATCTATCCTTAATCAAAAACTTTTAAAAAAGATTATACCTTTTAAGGGAAATTTTTGTGACAAAAAACATGTTGATTTTTTTCCTATCTATTATCTAAAATATATTGAGATTAAATTTCATTTAGGAGAAAAAGATGAGTTATGTAGAGCTTGAGAAAGAGATTGACCAGATAACAGATACTTACTGCAACCTTTTATCTTCAGCAAAAACAGAAAAAGAAAAGAGACAGCTATTCCTCACATTTTATGAAACTCTACTTATCATAGAAAAAATAAAATTTGAAGAAATAAAATATGATAGAAAAGCCTCAAAATTCATAGAATAAATATTTTTTATCTCTTAGTATAAACATATAAAAATAAAAACAGGAGGTTTTTTATGAAAAAATGGGTTATTCCTGCTTTTTTGACTGCAACTATATCAGCTTTTGCACAGGGAACAGAGAAACCATTTGTATTAGAACATATATTCCATAAACATGCGTTTAGTTTTGTTAACGCAACTGTTTATCAGCAGATAAGTGGATATGGTGCTGTTTACAACACTTCACATATATTTGCCACTGTTGATTTTACAAAGAATGATGAGATATTCCTCAACGCTTCAATCACATTTGGAAATGGTATAACAGATAAAACAGAGGGAAAAGGTTATTCTCTATCAACAACTGCAGATGATTTAGAAGATTATCTGAAGGATATAAATGATACAGGCAGGGAATATTTACTTGAAGCTTACTACCAAAAAACATTGGGAAAACTGACTATTTCAGGTGGTCTTATAGATTCTACAGCTTTTATTGATTCAAATAAGTATGCAAATGATGAACATATCCAGTTTTTAAACTCTGCGTTTGTAAACAATCCTATAGCTGTTCTACCTTCTTATAATCCTGGGCTATATATCCACTATAGTATCAACAACAGTTCTTCTATATCAGCTCTTTATATGAATAACGACCCAGATAAAGGAAATATTGGTATTATTGAGTACGAGTATGAGACAGAAAGGATATCATTAAGACCGTACTATTTCTATCTTTTTGGAGATGGAGAAAACAAAGGTTTTGGAGTATCTGGGGATTATACATTAAGTGAAAACACAGGATTCTTTTTTAGATTTGGAAACTCAAATACAGATTACGATTTTTTTGTAAGTGGTGGTTTTCAACTAAAAAATATCTTTTTTAAAGATAAATTTGGCTTTGGGTATGGTTTTATAAAAGGTGATGAAAATGTGGAAAATATAAATGTTTCTGAATGCTACTACATGATAAAGATAAATGACAGTATTTCTTTCACTTTTGATATTCAGTACATGGATGAAAAAAAATCTGACTTTGTATATGGAGGAAGACTTTATCTATCGTATTAAAAATTAAAAGAAGAGGAAGTTGAGCTTAATCAAAAACCTTTAGCTCAACTATCCTCTTTTTACATTTGTTGCAGGATGTGTCTAAAATACCAACATGCCTTGAGACAATAATGACTTCTTTCTGTCTATTTCCACATCTTGGGCAAACAACGTCGACAGTTTCAAATTTAACATCAAAATCCCTTTTTGAAACGTTTTTATCCATACTTTTTCACCTCCTTTTAAAGTTTTTTTATTGAATTTGAAAAAAGTAGAAGTTTTGTAAAAGTATTTTTTAATCATTAACTATCTTTAATCCTAATTTTTCAGCATAATCTAAAGCATCA
>CAYTOE010000101.1:0-6084 GCA_964439255.1 uncultured Aquificales bacterium | reverse complement strand
CACCTGCTATAACAGGAGCATAGTAATGGATTGGATATCTTGGACTTGGGACAAGAGCTATATCTCCAGGAGAAAGCATTGCAAGCATCAGATGGGATAAACCTTCCTTTGACCCAATTGTTAAAATAGCCTCTTCTTCAGGATCGAGATTAACATCGTACCTTTTCCTGTAAAACTCTGTTATCGCCTTTCTGAGTCTTGGTATACCCTGCGACATAGAATATCTATGGGTTGTTTTTTTCCTTGCAGATTCGCAAAGTTTATCTATTATTTTCTGGTCTGGCTTAAGGTCAGGATTCCCCATACCAAAATCTATAATATCTTCCCCTTCTCTCCTTAGCCTGGCTTTCAGGTCGTTAACAATAGCAAAAACATACTGGGGAAGTCTTTTTATCCTGGGAAACTCTTGATATTTCTTTTCCTCCATCATTTCTCCTGAAAAACTTAGTAAATCAATATTTTAGCAAATTTAGTATTACTTTGGTAAAAATACAAGGGGGTCAACAGGTACAGTATTTTTCCTTATCTCAAAGTATATCCCGCAAGAAGAATCATCTAATCTTCCAACCGTTCCTATAATCTGTCCTTTCTTTACGTACTGATTTTCATTCACAAGGATTGTTCCCACATGACCATAAACAGTATTAAACTTACCTTTATGTCTTATTATTATCAGCTTTCCATAAGGTTTTATACTTTCTCCAGAGTATATAACTTTTCCATCTTCAGCTGCTCTTATATTTTCTCCACACCCTGTCTGGATATCTATTCCAAGATGTCTCATAAGGGTGTTGTTAACAAAATTTTTAACAACTTTTCCATCAACAGGCCATATAAATCCAAACTTTATTGAGTTTTTCGGAAGCTCTGTGAAAAATTCCTCTTCCTCTTTTCTTATATAAACGACCTCTTTTTTTGGTATTTTCAGTTTTTGTCCAACCCTCAACCTGTACGGCTTTTTGAGTCTGTTAACCCTTATAATGTCTTTTGTGTAAACCCTGAATTTTTTAGCTATTTTTATAAGAGAATCCCCAGGTTTTACTCTGTAGTAAATAATTCTTGTTTTTACTATTCTGTTTAGATTTCTCCTGTCTATCCTTTTGGAAACCTTTTTTATACATATAGTCTGTCCAACCCTAATTGTGTTTCCTTTTAAATTGTTTATTCTTTTTAGAGTTTTTACAGAAACCCTGTACTTTTTAGCTATCTTTATAAGACTCTCTCCAGGCTTTACCCTGTGTCTTATTTTACAGTAAGAAACTGTGTATGACCTTTTTTTAACCTTTCTTGCCTTTCTTGTGTACTTTATTGGTATTTTTAGCTTTTGTCCTACTCTTAACCTATACGGTTTTTTTAGGCCATTTGCTTTAATTATTTCTTTTGTTGAGACACCAAACTTTTTAGCTATTTTTATAAGAGAATCTCCAGATTTTACTCTGTAAATTCTGTAAGCTTTTCCCCTTGATTTTGTTGGAATTTTAAGTTTCTGACCAGGTCTGATTATATAAGGCTTTTTCAGATGGTTTATTTTTATAAGAGATTTTACAGATACATGATACTTCTTTGCTATTTTATCAAGAGAATCACCCCTTTTAACAGTATACGTAAGGGCAAAGCTTTTTAAAGAAATAAGTAAAAAGATAAAAATCAAAAATCTAATACTCAATCTCAAAATCTTTGTATCCTCCTTCTTTATCTTCAAACTGGAACCTTAAATGGGTAACCTCAGCAAGAGGAGGACCTTTTTCAACCTCTTCAAGGAGTTTTCTGAGTTTTTCTTCCTCCCCCTCTGCAACAATCTCAACTGTACCATCAGGAAGGTTTCTTACGTAACCTTTAAGACCAAGTTTTTTCGCTACATCTCTGGTGAAATATCTGAATCCAACACCCTGAACCCTTCCTGCAACAGTTATATGCAGAACCATTCAATCCTCCTGCTGCCGCTTTATATATTTACTTTCTATATATTTTACAAATTCTTCAGGTTTATTTATATCAAATCTTAAAGGAAAATTGTAGTAATCTGTAATCACTCCTTTGAGCTCCTTTGAGTCTGTAAGGAGTTCTCTTTTTTCATCCTTTCTTATTACCTCAAATTTGTCCAGACCTTTAAACCATTTGAAGCCCTCAAATATTACTATCTCTGGATTCCCAACTATAAGATTTTCAAGTATAAATGAAGGGTCATACTCAAACTCAGCCCTTATATAAGAGGTTATCTTTTTAGGTGAAGCAAGTATAACCTGTTTTGCTCCTGCATTGTACATCTTCCAGCTATCCTTACCCTCTGTGTCTGTCTTAGCTTTTCCTTTTGGGTCATGTTTCACAGCTGCCACAGAATAACCCTTTTCAGATAAAATCTTTATAGTCCTTTCTATGAATGTTGTTTTTCCGCTGTTATGGGCACCAACAATACAGATAGCTGGAATGTTCATTTTTCTCTCCTGCTTTGAGATATGAAAAACTATCCCTGTGTCTGTCTTATCAGTCTGTATATTGTTTTTTTCAGATTCTTCCTGTCCACAACCATATCTATCTGTCCTTTTTCAAGTAAAAATTCAGCCCTCTGAAAACCTTCTGGAAGTTGCTGTCTTATTGTCTGTTCTATCACCCTTGGACCTGCAAAACCTATCAAAGATTCTGGTTCTGCTATTATAATATCCCCTAAGAAAGCAAAACTTGCTGAAACTCCACCCATTGTAGGGTCTGTTAAAACAGAAATATATAAAATCCCAGCCTTATTCATCCTGTCCACAGCTATAGATGTTTTTGCCATCTGCATCAGGGAGACAATACTTTCCTGCATCCTTGCTCCACCTGAGGCTGTTACAGCTATAAAAGGTATTTTTTTCTCTATAGCAAATTCTGCACCTCTTACAAATTTCGCACCAACAACACTTCCCATACTTCCACCCATAAACCTGAAATCCATAACAGCAAGTATAACTTCCCTGTCGTACATCTTCCCATTGGCTATAATCATGGCATCTTTTAGACCTGTCTTTTCCTGTGCCTGTTTTATTCTATCTTTGTACTTCTTTGTATCCTTAAAACCGATGATATCAACAGGTGATATTTTTGGGAAAAGGTCATAAGAGTATATCTCGTCCAAAAGGGAATCTACTCTTTCCTTTGCTGTCATTCTAAAGTTGTAACCACAATGGGGACATATTTTTAGATTTTTCTTCAGGTCTTCACTGTAAAGGAGAGTTTTACATTTTTCGCATTTAATCCATTCTCCCCTTTCAATACTTAGTTTTTTCTGACCCTTAATTTTTCCAATTAAATCCTTTAATCCCATTTAAACCTCCGATAACCAGGTAAAGGTTAATAATCTGCTTTCAAAATCACCTTTCCTGTATGAAAATAGGTTTTCTTTACATATAGTGCATAAAGATATGTCAACAATATGATTTATTCCAGCGTTTTTTAACCTGTCTTTTGCCAATTCCTGCATAGAAAATTTTATACCATCATCAAACTTAAAATACCTTTTGTTTATATCTATTCCCTGCTTCTTTGCTTCTTCCACAAAGTCATCACCAACCTGATAACAACACTCCCTTGCACTGGGGCCTATAAACGCTATAGCTTTTTCCTTATGTATCAGATTTTTAACAGCATTTTCTAAAATTCCATTAAATAATCCTCTCCAACCTGCATGAACAATTGAAACAACTTCTCCATCTGATAGAACAACAGGCATACAATCTGCAGTTAAAACCCCAATAGGTTGATTTTTTTTAATAGTATATATACCATCTGCTTCTTTATTAGAGATTTCACTAATATCAATAACTAAACTTGTATGCCTCTGAACAGGTATGAAAACATTACTGAATCCAAACTTTTTTACAATCTTTTCTCTTAAATAGATATCTTTCATATTTCCATCTTCTTTTTCTGTATAGACAATATTGAGTTTTCCTAAAGATATTTTTTTCATAGAATCCCCTGAAGAATTATTACTGGAATTATTATATAGAAAATATTTTTATACTTTTGTTTTTACATGCCAGGAAGTCTTGGAATTTTACCTAACTTTGAGAGTTTGTAATAAAGTCCCCATCCTTTTTTCATCCAGTGTCCAATTATAGGAAGTGGTATAAGCATAGCTTTTGTATCGCTTCTGTATGCAAGACCTCCTCCATTTCCCATGTCCATAAGACATAAAATGTTTATATGGGGTTTATAGCTTTCTATTTCACCTCTTTTAATTCCTTCCTTAACAGCTATATTATTTGCTGTTATTCTTCCCATAACTTCGGCAAGATGTCCCTGTTTAGCACGCCAATTTGGACCCTGAATTGAAGCTACATCCCCTACAGCATATATATTTTCATGGTCTTTAACCTGGCAGCTATCTTCTATTATAAGGAAACCTGCTTCTGTCTGTGGTAAATCAGATTCTTTAATAACAGGATGACCATCACCAGCAGGAGTAAAAATAGTTAAATCCGACTTTATTACGGTATTATCTTCAAGGACAATACCATCTTCTAAAAACTCCTTAATCTTCTTTCCTGTTATTTTTTCTATTCCCATTTTAGAAAACATCATATCCATCATCTGTAATGCTTTTTCTCCAAGTCTCTGTCCCGGTTTTGCCATTGGTGCAAAAAATACAAGGTCAAAGTTGTTCCTCAAGCCTAATTTTTTAAGGTAGTTATGAACATTAAACATAACTTCAAAAACCGGTCCTCCCCTTACAGACTCTGGAGCTTTAGGATTTCCACCAAAACCAAAAGCAATCTTTCCATAACCTCTATCAATAAGTTTTTCTAACCTTTTTCTTATCTCTAAAGCCTCCTCAGGAGAACCACATATAGAAAGTGTATGTTCTATCCCTTTATGCTTTAGTTTTGTCTGTCCAATGGCTATAACGAGATAATCAAAATCCTTTTTCTCACCGTAATTTTCCAAAACTACTTTATTTTCTTTTCCTGATATACTAACAACCTTATCTATTAAAAATTTGAATTTATGTGCTGAAGCTATATCTCTTATTGGAAGAGTTGCATCAGGAAGGTTTATTTCCCCGGTGGGTATCCATATAGATATTGGGTAGATATATACAAACTCCCTATCTGTAACAAGTTCCACATCAAAACCTTCCTTTTTTAAGAAAATAGCTGCTTCCACACCTCCTATACCACCACCAAGTACAAGAACTTTTTTCATTTCTCCACCTCCGGAAAGTACTTTTCAAGAAATACCTCAACATCTTTTTCTTTAGTTAAAACAAGAGGAACACCTATCTTTTCCAGATTCCTCTTAAAACCTTCTCCGCAGCTCTTTGTTACAAATATATCTACACCTTTTAAAATAGACCAGAGATTCTCTTTGTGTTTTGGTTCTCCTTTTTCTTTTTGGATAGGTTCTTCACTGATTACCGTTTCTTCAGGACTGTTTCTTAACTGGGTTATCTCTTTTGGAAGTCTTTTTTCCCCTTTTTCATGATGTTTCACTGTATTTGGGAAGACTTCCCTGTGGGTAATTTTTTTGTTTTCAACTGTTACAATAACTATATACTCTGCCCTTCCTGGATGACCCCATATATGAATCCCATCTTTTGAAGGAAAAGCTATCCTCATTAATAAACCTCTTGGTTAGCATCTACTAACCAAAATATAAGAAGAAAAAATCAGGCTGTCAAGCCTGACAATATTCAATTAACCCTTTGGAACAAGGGTAAAAAGCATATTTCTCCCTTCTTTTTTAGGTGGCTTCTCAACCTTTGCTATATCAGAAACATCTTCTATTATTCTGTTTGCTAATTTTTCTCCGATTTCAGGGTGAACATTTTCCCTTCCTCTAAACCATATCCAGACCTTCACTTTGTCCCCATGTTCAATAAACTCCCTGATATGTTTTACTTTGGTCTGGTAATCATGCTCTTCTATCTTAATCCTGAACTTTATCTCTTTGATATGTTGCATTTTTTGGCGCTGCTTTTTCCTTGCCTCTTTTTCCTTTTTCTGCTGCTCAAACTTGTACTTCCCGTAATCCATAATTTTACAGACAGGCGGTTTTGCATTAGGTGAAATCTCGACAAGGTCTAAATCCTTCTCTTCAGCAAGCCTC
>CAYTOE010000100.1:0-6372 GCA_964439255.1 uncultured Aquificales bacterium | reverse complement strand
TGTAGAGGGAGTGTAAAAAATGAAAACAGTTATTCTGGCGGGAGGAAGCGGAACAGTGTATAAAAGCAATTGGAATACTTTTTGCATGAAAATGAAAGTATTTATGTACCAAAAACTACTAAACATAGGCTATCGAATCCTGGGAAGATACCTCTGGAAATAATAGAAATACAGGTAGGGGAGTATGTAGGGGAAGATGATATTATTAGATTTGAAGATAAATATAATAGAAGATAAATTAAAAAGATTTTTAAAGAGTTGTAGAATATTACTACTCTTCTCTTAAGGGGGTTTTTTATGAAAGAGGAAAACATAATATTAGAAAAAGAGTTAATCGAAACTATCTCTTTAGATGTTTTACAGGAAGAGGAAGAAAAAGGTTATCCGTTATGGAAAAGGGGTTTTGATATCATTTTTTCATTATTTGCATTGATTGTTTCTCTTCCTATAGCAATACCTATTATGATAGCTATAAAACTTACAGATAGGGGGCCTATTTTTTATAAACAGAAAAGAGTAGGATATCAGGGAAAAGAGTTTTATATATATAAATTCAGAAGTATGTACCCTGATGCAGACAAAAGGTTAAAAGAAATACTTGAAAAAGATCCAGAAGCAAAAAAAGAGTGGGAGAAAACATTCAAACTTAAAAATGACCCAAGGATAACAAAAATCGGAAAATTTTTAAGAAAGACAAGCCTTGATGAACTTCCCCAGTTTATAAATGTTTTAAAAGGTGAGATGAGTGTTGTTGGTCCAAGACCTGTTATAAAAGAAGAATTGGAAAAGTATTATAAGAACAGGGCAAAACAGTACATATCTGTTAAACCAGGTATAACCGGATACTGGCAGGTTGAAAGTAGAAGCAATATAGACAACTATAGACAGAGAGTTGCAATGGATGTATGGTATATTAAGAATAAATCTATATGGCTTGATATTAAAATAATTGTGAAAACAGTAAAAGTTATGATTACAGGTAAAGGGGCGTATTGAAGGAGGATTTATGAAGGTATTTGTTACTGGGGGAGCGGGATATATTGGAAGTCATGTTGTAAAAGCTTTAGGAAAAAAAGGATATGAAATTCTTGTATATGACAACCTTTCAACCGGACATAAAGAGGCTATCCTTTATGGAAGACTTGTAGAAGGAGATTTATCTGATAAGAATCTTTTGAAAAAAACCCTTTTAGATTTTAAGCCTGATGCTGTTATGCACTTTGCCGCTTTTATAGAAGTGGGAGAGTCTGTTAGAAAACCACTTAAGTACTATAGGAATAATACTTCCAACACAATAAACCTGCTTGAAACTATGATTGAAACAGGGATTAATAATTTTATCTTTTCTTCAACAGCTGCTGTTTATGGAAATCCAGAAGTAGTTCCTGTAAAAGAAGATGCTCCTATAAAACCTATTAATCCTTATGGTCAATCAAAAGCATTTGTAGAAAAAATACTGAAAGACCTAAATGAAGCAGAAAAAGATTTTAGGTATGTTTCTTTGAGGTATTTTAATGTTGCTGGTGCTGACCCTGAAGGGGAATTAGGTCAGAGTTATGAAAATGCAACCCATCTTATAACAAGAGCTTTAAAAACGGCAAAAGGGGAACATGAAAAGCTTTATATTTTTGGGACAGACTATCCAACCCCTGATGGAACATGTATTAGAGATTTTATACATGTAAATGACCTTGCACAAGCCCATATCCTTGCTCTTGAGTACCTTTTAAGTGGTGGAGACAGTGATATTTTCAACTGTGGTTATGGACATGGATACTCTGTAAAAGAGGTGGTGGAAACAGCAAAGAAGGTTACAGGTATTGATTTTCCTGTTGAGGAAACCGAAAGAAGGGAGGGAGACCCTGCTGTTTTAATTGCAGATTCAACAAAGCTGAAAAATAAACTAAAATGGAAACCTGAGTACGATGATTTAGAATTTATTATAAAAACAGCCTGGAACTGGGAGAAAAATCCAAGATTCTGATATTGTCTTTAACCATTTAAAAGCCTAAAATGATAATCGATTACTAAAGTTAGGAGGGCAATTATGGCTGCAGAGGAGTTCAGAGTTGAAGAAGGAAGATATTACACAAAGGATCATTTATGGGTTAAGGTGGATGGTGATGATGCTGTAGTGGGTATTACAGACTATGGTCAGCATCAACTTGGAGATATTGTTTATATAGAACTTCCAAGTGTTGATTCTGAGGTTGAAGCCGGTGAAAAAGTTGCTTCAATAGAATCTGTAAAAGCATCTATAGATATATTTTCCCCTTTAACCGGGAAAATTATCTCTGTTAATGAAGATTTAAAAGAAGACCCAAGTCTTTTAAATACAGATCCTTATGGGGAAGGCTGGATTTTTGAGATGAAAATGTCAGATTTAACAGAGCTTGAGGATTTAATGCTTGATGTTGATTATAAAGCTTATATAGAAGAAATTGAAAAAGAAGAGGAGTGATATGAAGTATTTTATAATAACCGCCTATGGTAAAGACCAGCCTGGAATTGTTGCTGGTATAACAAAGGTTCTTTATGAAAAAGGATTTAACATTGAAGATTCAACTATGACAAGGCTAAACAATGAGTTTACTGTTATGCTTGTTGTAACAACTGAAAAAGATATATCTGTTGATGAGCTAAAAGATGCTTTTTCCAAAATAGAAAAGGAAAAAGATTTAACAATATCCGTTAAAGAGATTACAGATGAAGCATTAAAGGAAAAAGAAGAAGTTGGAACTGTTTACAATATTGTTGTTTATGGTGCTGATAAGCCAGGAATTGTATATAAAGTGGCAAAACTTTTAGCAGATAAAGGGATTAATATAACAGACCTTAGAACAGAAAAAAGCCATGACCTTTATATTTTAATATCACAGGTAGAGTTTCCTCCTAATCTCTCTGAGGAGGAGATAAAATCTGAGTTAGACAGAATAAAAGATGAAATAAATATAGATGTTTCCCTCGAAAAGCAAGAAGCTGTGGAGATGTAAAAATGAAAAAACTTGATATCCTTGTGTATCCAGATGAAAGGTTGAAAAAGATATCAAAGCCTGTTGAAGATTTTGGAAAAGATTACAGAGAGTTTGTTGATAACCTTTTATACACTATGAAAAACTCCCCTGCAGGTGTTGGTATAGCAGCACCTCAGGTTGATAAACATATACAGACAATAATAGTTGATGCTTCAGAATACAAACACAAGTACAACAAGATGAATCATGGTCTTATGATTTTAAATAATCCAAGAATAATCGCTTATGATGGTGAGATTATAATAAGAGAAGGGTGTCTGTCTGTACCTGATTATACAGGAAATGTAAAAAGGCATTACTGGATTAAGGTGGAAGCAGAAGATATAAATGGAAATACAGTTACGTTTGATACAGAGGGTTTTGAAGCTGTTGTTATCCAACATGAGATGGACCATCTAAAGGGGAAGCTATTTATAGATAGGGTAGCTTCCCCGAAGGATATATTTAAAAGGAAAGTTTATAAAAAGTAATTAAAGCTCACATACACTCCAGCCACAGACAGGGCATTTTTTGCATCCTTCCATATTCACAAGGGGTGAACCGCAAACAGGACAGATCTCTTTTCCTATTTTTTCTTTCTCTATCTGTTCTTCTTCATGGATTGCAGATTCCTTATATATACTGACACCTTTTGCTTTTACGTCTTTTACCGGGATTAATGGAGTTTCCTCTTTTTTCTGTTCTTCTTCTGCGCCTGCAACATAAACACCTTTTATAGATTTGTATCTGTACACAGTTAATCCTTTACATCCAAGGGCATGGGCTAAAAGATATGCCTTTTTCATGTCTTCGACTGTTGCATCTTCTGGAAAGTTTATTGTTTTTGAAACCGATGAATCTGTCCATTTCTGGATTGAAGCAAGGGCTCTAACGTGGTCTTCTGCTGAAATATCCAATGCTGTAACAAATATTTTTTTCCATTTAGGAGGAATATACTTTATATGCTGGATACTTCCTTCATTTTTTGATACATCTCTTATGAGAATATCATCAAATAAACCTTCCCTTTCCATTGTTTTTTCAAAAACCGGGTCAACATAATAAAAAGTTCCCACTGTAACCTTTTTTTCATAAACAAGACTGAAAACAGGCTCTATTCCAGATGATGTACCTGCTATCATACTTATCGACCCGGTTGGTGCTACAACTGTTGTGAATGCATTTCTAAGTCCGTATTTTTTTATATCATTTACAAGATTATTCCAGTCCATGTGCCAGCTTTCTTTTTCTTCAAAACCTTTTATAGGCATTTTTCCTTCTGTATAAAAACTTTTTCTGAAAGTTGGAAAACTTCCCCTTTCTTTAGAAAGCTGAATAGATTCAACTTTTGAGTGGTAGTTAACAAATTCCATCACCTCTTCCATAAACGCTCTTCCTTCTTCGCTGTTGTAAGGAAGTTCAAGTTCAAAAAGTGTATCTGCAAGTCCCATAATCCCAAGACCTATTTTCCTGTTTCTCAGAGTTGTTTTTTCTATTTCTGGAAATGGATATTTGTTTATATCAAGAACATTGTCTAAGAATCTTGTTGCTATTTTTACAGTTTTTTCAAGCTCATTCCAGTCAAAATAAACCTTTCTTTTATTTCCTGTGTACTCTTCTTTAACAAAAGCCCACAGGTTTATTGAGCCTAAATCACAAGATTCATTTGGATACAGGACAACCTCTCCGCATGGATTTGTAGCGTATATTTTTCCCAAATACTCCTTAAGGGGGTTATATCTGTTTATATTATCATCAAATAAAAGTCCCGGTTCAGCAGCTTCCCATCCTTCATACACAATTGTGTCGAATAGCGTTCTTGGGTTTACATATTTCCATACCTTTCCATCCCTTGGATTTATAAGGGGGTAAGGTTTGTTTTCTCTGTAGTAATCCCAGAAATCCTCTTTTATAAAAACAGAGATATTGAAGTTTGTTAGCTGTCTGTTTCCCCTTTTTGCTATTATAAATTCTTCTATATCAGGGTGGTCTGAATTCAATATTCCCATGTTTGCTCCCCTTCTAACACCACCCTGTTTTATAACATCTGTCATTTTGTCATAAAGGGTCATAAAGGCTATAGGGCCTGAGCTTTTTCCATGGGTTGTACTTATATAGTCTCCTTTTGGTCTAAGTTTTGAAAAGTTATATCCGCATCCTCCTCCAGCTTTAAAAATAAGAGCAGCCCTTTTTAATGTTTCCATTATTGAAAGAATACTGTCTTCCATATCAAGTACAAAACAGGCCATGCCCATCCCAAGTGGATTTCCAAAATTTACAAGAACAGGTGTGTTTGGCATAAATTTTTTATGGGTCATAAGGTTAAAATACTCATCAATCTCCTTTTCATATATATCAAATTCCCCATTTTGAATCATTTCTATAATTTCTTTTAATGTTTTTTTCATATGTCTGTTTTTGTTGAGCCGCCTGTAAACCCGAACCAAACCTTCTATATGGTACTGGTTTAGTGTGTATTTACCTATTTTCAGTTTTCCTTTTAAAGCTTCCACATTGATTTCAGATTTTTTTTGTTTTTTCTTAAGCCTTTTTTTACTGTAAACCCTCTCATCGTACAAAATCGAAGGAATTGTAGTATGAACAGCAACCCTTTCAAAAAGCTGTTTTGGACTTTCCACAATCCTTCCTTCTCTATCTTTGTTCAGATATCTTGAAGCAAGAACCCTAAGAGCGTTAATATCAAACCTTTTATCTATCTCATCTATCTCTTTTTTATTCAGTATCTGTTGTTTCTCTTTTCTTATCTCAGCCCTTTTCTGCCTGTAAAGTATGTAAGCTTTTGCCACTTTTGCTAAACCGTTTTCTATAAGGGTTTCTTCCACAATATCCTGAACCTGTTCAACATTTGGTATCTCACCTTTTTTTAGTCTGCTTTCCAATTTTTCAACAACCTGTCTGGATATCTTTTTTGCCATTTCCATATCAGCCTCACCAACAGCAACCATGGCTTTCCATACAGCATTTGTTATTTTTTCAGGGTTAAAATCAACAATTCTTCCATCTCTTTTTCTTATTTTTTTAATCATTTCTAAAACCTCAATAGTTTTTTATATCAATAAGTTATGTCTATATTTCGGTTTTTTTCATTGCTTTAAAACAATTCAATTTTTAAATATTTTAGTTTTTAAAACTAAAAAAACTTGATATCATTATTATAAGATATATATTATATAAATATAACTAATAATGAATTGAGGGTCTGGAGGAAGCACAGCATCAGATAAGGGGCTTTTGCCCCTTTTTAAAAACAGAATAGGAGGTTAGGAAATGAAAAAGGTTATCTCTTCTTTATTGGCAGCGGCTGTTTTATCTATGCCTGTTATTGGAAAAGAAAACC
>CAYTOE010000099.1:0-6496 GCA_964439255.1 uncultured Aquificales bacterium | reverse complement strand
TGAACAGGATTGTGAAAGTTTTTTATCATATCTGAAAAATCTATATCTCTGTAAAAAGGAACAGGACTTCTTGAAAAGTAAAGGGCATATCCTTCACTATCCGTAACAACTTTAACAATATTTGGATTGAGATAATCTTCCTCATTTTTTATAGGAAATGAAAGGGTTGTCACTGAAGCTTCATCTAAACCATCAACAACCTTCTCTATATCCTCTGGATTTAAAAGAGGCTCATCTCCCTGAACATTTATAATTTTTTCTTCGTTCAGCTCCCTTGCAACAAAAGCAACTCTATCGCTACCACTTTTTAAATCTGAAGGGGTTAAAACAGCCTCTATTCTTTTTTCATTTTTAAAAATATCAGCTATCTCTTCTGAATCTGTTGCAACGATTACCTTATCTATATTTTTTACTCTTGAAGCATTTTCAGCAGTCCAGTAAATAACAGGCTTCCCCTTCACCTGAAGGAGAAGCTTGTTTTTAAGACGGGTAGAACCTTTTCTGGCAGGAATGATAATAACAGCCATTATCTTCCTATTATTCCTTCCATTGGAGATGATGCAGAGGCATACATTTTCTTAGGAATTCTTCCTGCAAGATATGCAAGTCTTCCTGCGATAACTGCATGTTTCATTGCAACAGCCATTTTTATAGGGTCTTTAGCCTGTGCGATAGCAGTGTTCATAAGAACACCATCAACACCAAGCTCCATAACAATGGCAGCATCTGAAGCTGTTCCAATACCTGCATCAACGATAACAGGAACATTAACTGCTTCTTTTATAAAAAGGATATTGTATGGGTTTTGAAGCCCTAATCCTGAACCAATTGGAGCTGCTAAAGGCATAACTGCAGCACATCCTATCTCTTCAAATCTCTTTGCCATAATAGGGTCGTCTGTTATGTATGGGAGGACAGTAAATCCTTCTTTTACAAGGATTTCTGCTGCTTTTAATGTCTCTATCATATCTGGATATAATGTTTTCTGGTCTCCAATCACCTCAAGTTTAACAAATCCATGTCCAAGAGCTTCCCTTGCAAGTTTTGCAGTTAAAACTGCCTCTTCTGCTGTATAACAGCCTGCTGTGTTTGGAAGAATCATAACCTTTGATGTGTCTATATAATCAAGGAGATTTGGCTTACTCGGGTCTGTTATATTTACTCTTCTTACAGCAACAGTTATCATTTCAGCTCCTGATGCTTCTGTTGCCTTTGCTGTTTCTTCAAAATCCTTATATTTTCCAGAACCAACTATCAGTCTTGATGTGAACTCCCTATCTCCTATAACAAGCTTATCATCTTTAAAAAACTGTTCTTCATTAAACATATAACCTGCCTCCTGTTAAAAGATTTCAAAGATTATAATATAT
The DNA here is from genome assembly GCA_964439255.1 of uncultured Aquificales bacterium. GTDB lineage: Bacteria > Aquificota > Aquificia > Aquificales > Hydrogenothermaceae > JAADDV01. The sequence goes on along the minus strand of CAYTOE010000099.1, from coordinate 5,126 downwards.
TCATTTTTTAATAAAAATAATCTAAGTCAGGATTTCAGTTTTTCTTCTTTAAACTTTTTATGGGCTTTCTCTACTACTTTTTTTATAAAATCATCTGTTATTTTTTCCCTTAGTTCATCACATTCTTTTTCTTCAGGTCTTTTTATAACATAAGCCAAAAACTCTATATTCCCTTCAGGTCCCCATGTTTCTGAAAAAGACAGGTTTTTTACACAATAACAGCTTTTCTCAAGACCGATTATCACTTTTTTTATAGCTTTTTCATGGAGTAAAGGGTCTTTTACAACACCTCCTTTAACCTCTTCTTTAGAAAGTTCAAACTGGGGTTTTATCAAAACAACCCCTTCTGCAAAATCCTTTATAAGGGAACAGAGGTTAGGCAGTATTTTTAATACAGATATAAATGACACGTCTGAAACAAAGCATTCAATCTTTTCAGGAATCTCTTTTTCTGTCAGATATCTTGCGTTTGTTTTTTCCAAAACAACAACATCTTCCCTGTTCCTTAATTTTTCATGGAGCTGATGTGTTCCAACATCCACAGCATAAACCTTTCTTGCACCATGTTGAAGAAGACAATCTGTAAAACCTCCTGTAGAAGAACCTATATCTATGCATACTTTACCTTCTATATCTGGATGAAAAACCTTTATAGCTTTTTCAAGTTTATATCCACCCCTTGAAACATATTTTTCTTTTTGTTTAACAAAGATATCTGCATCAATAGGAACTTTTGTACCTGGCTTATCAACCTTCTGTTTATTAACAAAAACAACACCTGACATTATCAGTCGTTGGGCTTTTTCTCTACTCTCAACAAAACCTTTCTCAACAAGGAGTTTGTCTATCCTCTCTTTTTTAGCCATATAAAAACCTTAAAAAATTTTTTAGTATAAAATTTTATACGTGTAATTAATAAAATGCGATTTAGAAACAGGAGGTTTTAATGAAATTTTCAGAAAGAATATTAAGAGTTCAACCTTCTCAAACCCTTGTAATAACAGCAAAGGCAGCTGAACTAAGAAGAAAAGGAATAGATGTTATAGGCTTTGGTGCTGGGGAGCCTGATTTTGATACACCTGATTTTGTGAAAGAAGCAGCTATAAAAGCTCTTCATGAAGGAAAAACAAAATACACCCCAGCAGCAGGAATTCCAGAGCTAAGGGAAGGTATAGCAAAAAGGTTGAAAGAGAAAAACAGAATAGATTACTCACCATCAGAGGTTGTTGTTACACCAGGAGCAAAGATGGCACTTTATGAGGTGTTTGCCATTCTCCTAAATCCAGGTGATGAAGTAATTGTTCCAGCTCCTTACTGGGTATCTTACACAGAACAGATAAAACTGTGTGATGGAATACCTGTTGTAGTTGAAATGACAGAAGAAAACGGCTTTGTTCTTACAGCAGAGACTGTTGAAAAAGCGATAACAGAAAAAACAAAAGCCCTTGTTTTAAATACCCCTTCAAATCCAACAGGAGCCGTTATACCAAAATCAGAACTTGAAAAAATAGCTGAAGTTTGTCTGAAAAACAACATTATGATTATCTCTGATGAGTGTTATGAAGAGTTCTGTTATGATGAAGAACATGTAAGTATAGCTTCCCTTTCAAAAGAAATTAGAGATATAACATTCACAATAAATGCCTTCTCAAAAGCATACTCAATGACAGGATGGAGAATAGGATGGGTAGCTGCTCCTGAAGAATACATAAAGAAAATAAACATTATCCAGTCACAAACAATATCAAACCCAACATCCTTTGCCCAGTACGGTGCCTTGGCAGCCCTTGAAGATAAAGGTAAATTCCCTGCAATGATGAAAGAGGAGTTTAAAAAAAGAAGGGATTTTGTTGTATCAGAATTTGAATCTATAGAAGGAATTACTGTTCCTAAACCAAAAGGTGCATTTTATGTATTTCCAAATATTTCTGCATATATTAAAGGGGATATAAAAAATGATATAGATTTCACTACATTTTTATTAGAAGAAGCTAAAGTAGCTGTAGTACCTGGCTCAGCATTTGGTAAAGAAGGATATATAAGGCTTTCTTATGCAACATCTATGGAAAACCTAAAAGAAGGTATGAAAAGAATTAAAGAAGCATTAAAAAAGTTAAGGTGAGGTAAGTGATGAGTAAAAAATCATTTTTTAAAATTTTGACCTCTTTTTTAGCTGTTTTTCTTATTTTTTCATGCGAAAACCAAGGAGGTTCAGCTTCTGACAAATTTAAGGTTGACCCTGAACCAATTATAGAAGATGCCATTAAAAACAAAAAATTCCTTTTCATCATATTTGAATCAGCAGACTGTAAGTATTGTGCAAAACTAAACAGAGAAGTTTTAAATACAATGGATTTTAAACAGGCTGCCATAAAAAACAATGCCGCAATAGCTATAGTAAATGTTTACGGTCAGAGAAAAGTAATGGATCCAGAAACAAGAAAAAAGATGAGTGAAGAAGCCCTTGCCCTTGCTTATAGGGTAAATGGATTCCCAACTATAGTTGTATTTGACCCAAACAGCAATTTTAAACAGCTATACAACATACCAGGTTACATCCCAAAGGAAGATTTTTTAAATCTCCTTGAGTACCTGAACTCAAATTGTTATCAGAAGGTAAAGTATCCAGATTTTATTAGAAAAGGTAAACAGTGTTAATGGAGGAAAATATGGCTGTTCCAGAGGTTTACATAGGTGAAAAATGGTTTGATATAAATGAAATACTGGAAAGTTATAAAGATGAAACATGTGGAGCTGTTGATATATTTTTAGGGATACCCCGTTCTGCACCTGAGGATGGAGAGGTAAAAGAGCTTCACTACGAAGCCTATCAATCAATGGCAGAAAAAGTTATAAAAGAGATAATAAATGAAGCAAAAGAGAAATTCGGTATAAAACATGCTGTAGTCCACCACAGGACAGGTGTTGTTCCTGTTCTTATTCCATCTTTCCTTGTCGCCGTCTGGGCTGGACATAGGCAGGAAGCTTTTGAAGCCTGCAGATATATAGTTGATGAAACAAAAGCAAGAGCCCCTATCTGGAAAAAAGAGGTTTTCAAAACAGGACAGGAAAGCTGGAAGTAGTCTATCAAGTTATAATATTTGGTTTGAAAAATTTATAGGAGGTCTCCTATGCCTTTAGGTGAGTATAATCCCTCTGAAATAGAGAAAAAATGGTACAAAGAATGGCTTGATAACAGGCTTTTTACTCCTGATAAAGAGGAAAAAAAGAAATTTTCTATCGTTATGCCTCCTCCAAATGTTACAGGAAGTCTCCATATAGGACACGCTTTAAACATGACTCTTCAAGATATAACTGTAAGATACAAAAGGATGAAAGGCTTCAACACCCTCTGGCTTCCCGGATTTGACCATGCAGGTATAGCAACACAGTGGGTTGTTACAAGGCAGCTTGAAGAAAAAGGGATAAATAAATTTGAGCTTGGTAGGGAAAAGTTTATAGAAAAAGTCTGGGAATGGGTTCCAAAAGCAAGGGATACAATCAAAAAACAGATTGAAAGTCTTGGGGCATCCTGTGATTGGACAAGACAGAGGTTTACACTTGACGAAGGATTTGCAAGAGCTGTCAGAGAAGCATTTTTGGAGCTTTACAAAAAAGGACTTATTTTTAAAGCCCCTTACATCGTTAACTGGGACCCAAAAGACAGAACAGCTATTTCTGACCTTGAAGTTGAGTATAAAGAAGAAAAAGGGAAACTGTGGTACATAAAGTACCCAGTTGTTGACGAAAATGGAAAAGAAACAGGTGAATACATTGTTGTTGCAACAACAAGACCGGAAACAATGCTTGGAGATACCGCAGTTGCTGTTAATCCAAATGATGAAAGATACAAAAACCTAATAGGAAAAAAAGTAAAGCTACCTCTTGCTCCTGAAAAAAGAACAACATGGGATGGAAAAGAGGTATCAAACCTGATTCCTATAATTGCCGATGAGTATGTTGACCCAGAATTTGGAACAGGAGCTGTTAAAATCACACCAGCCCATGACCCAAATGACTTCGAGGTTGGGCAGAGACACTCTCTCCCTATGGTTATAGTTATGGATGAATCTGCTGTTATGAATGAAAATTCAGGTATTTACAAAGGATTAGAAAGGTATGAAGCAAGGGAAAAAATCGTTGAAGACCTTGAAAATTCAGGCCTTTTAGAGAAGGTAGAAGAAATAGTACACAACGTTGGACACTCTCAGAGGTCTGGGGCTGTTGTTGAACCATATCTTTCAGTTCAGTGGTTTGTTAATACAAAAGAGCTTGCAAAAGATGCAATAAAAGTTGTAGAAAATGGAACAGTTAGTTTCGTCCCTGAAAACTGGAAAAAAACATATTTAAACTGGATGTACAACATAAGGGACTGGTGTATATCAAGGCAGATATGGTGGGGTCATAGAATTCCTGTATGGTACTGTCAAAACTGTGGTGAAACAAATGTATTTTCAGATAAAGATTATCAAAACACAGCTGAAAAAGTTATTTTCAATATGTACGGTGATACAAGAATCGGACAGTTTTTCTCCTACGAGGAAGTAAAAAATTACTTATACTCTAAAAACTTCAACCATCCAGATAAAACAAACCTTGAGTTTTATGAAAAATTTGTTTTCTTCAAAGAGATTCCTGAACTAAAAAATGAAGAAGAATTAAAAGAATTTTTAGAAAAAAGATACAAAAAAGTACCTCTTTTAAATGAATCCCTTAAAAACAAAGAAAAAATAATAGGATTTGTTCCCCATGCTATCTACTACCTTTACATAAACGGTCATATAGGAAAAACATTTAACGAAAAAGATATCCTTAAAGCTTATAAAAAGTATAAAGATGAAATTGTATTTATCTATGATTCAATTTTAAATGGAATAAAAAGAGGCCACATACTTGAAGATGAAGAAAAGTTGAAAAAGTGGCTCATAGATCATGCTTATGGAAACTGCAAAGAAGGAAGAATTTTCTTTACCGAAAATAGAGGAGTATTTGGAATAATTGAAGACCATATAAAAGAGGTTCAGTATTACCTTGAGTTAACATGTAAGAAATGTGGCTCCCATAACTTAAAACAGGAAGATGATGTTCTTGATACATGGTTTTCTTCTGCACTATGGCCTTTTGGA
>CAYTOE010000098.1:5142-6524 GCA_964439255.1 uncultured Aquificales bacterium | reverse complement strand
TTACACAGTTTAGCGACCTGACCTTCACTGAGGTTTTCCTTAGATATATAACCCAACTTAAAGGCGTGGAGCATACCATCATTTGAGCCAAAATAAATAACCCCATAACCCTTCTCCCTGTAATCAACAACCTTTGGTGTAGAGTATATAACATCCCCCAATTTCCATGTAGAACCAGCTAAATCCATAACCCTGTTTCTACAACCATTTATATCCCTTCCCCTTATGTACATTATCAGATTATCAATCTTTTCCTCATCTGAGTTTCCAAGACATGAAGGAAATGTTTCTGTGTCTCCAAACAAGTTAGAAAACACGTCTTTATTAAGAATATCAAAAGAAACCAGATTTCCCCCTTCATCTGTGTAAATAACCCTTTCAGAAGAAGGTTTAGCCCTTAATCTCTCTCCCCCTTCCCACACAGGACTTATATCATCAAGAGAATTAAATGTATAAGCAAGAGTTCCTTTCTTTCCTGCAGTATCTGGTTGATATGTATTTATCTCAAGATTACCATACTCATCTATATTAAATTCCAAAATGTAGTCATCTGTTTTATCCAGAGCTTTATTTTTGTCTGTATCCTCTCTCAGATTCTGAGCTGAAACTGTGTTGTAAAACCAGTAGTTATAAACATATCCTATCCATGTTGTTGTTCCATCAGGAAACTCCTTTTCTGGATAAAAAACAGTCTGTATTGCCAATGCACCTTTTTTTGAACGTTTAGCAAATGCAACAACAGATGTTGAAGAAGCAACCTTTCTAAGAATATCCTGAAATATAACATTTAAAGCCTTTCTAAGTTCCTGAGGATTATCTGCATAAAATGCATGCCCATTTACATCTGTCCCACCATGAACAGCCATAGAATCAAGCTTTATTTTTGCATCCTGTGTTAAACCTAAACCGAGGATATATGTTTTTATATCAAATGTGTAACTGTTACCATTTATATTCACATCTAAGTTTCTAAGCTGGTCTATCTTATCTAAAACTTCAGGCATAAGATTATCAGCAGTGTTTGTTCTTCCTCTGCTATCTACACTTGGAAGGCCATCTGTTACGTATATAACAAAGGTTTTCTGACATTTATACTGGATAGGTGTTCTGCTACTTTGAAGATAATCAATAGCTGTCTGGAGTGTTCCAGCGGTTGGTGTTAACCCTGCGTTTATTATATAAGGGCATTTATTTTTGTTGTATTTTGTGCAGGACATATAACCGTTTTCATCATTTTCTTTTGGGTCAAGTTTCTGGATGAGGTTGTAATAAGTGGATGTTTCATTTCCATCTATATCTGTTAAATCTGATACTTCGACATGTATATATCCATCTCCAGGTGAACTGTTTGCAAACCATGTTCTACCTATGTGCCACCAGGC
>CAYTOE010000098.1:0-5042 GCA_964439255.1 uncultured Aquificales bacterium | reverse complement strand
TGTGTTTTAGGATAAACAAGATGACAGTATCTGTTTCTTTCCTCTGAACCTACAGGGTAGTAAGTTATTATTTCATCAAAATAGTCAACATCAAATAATGGATTTTGTTCTTTACATCTGTTTTCACACACATTTTTTGCAGAAATACTACCTGTCTTACAGTAGGTTTCACACTCCTCAGGTGGTTCTGGACAGTAAGATTTTGGTTGATAAGACACAAAATAAGGTGAGTTATGTATATGGTATCTTTTAACACCTGAGGGAAGCTTATAAGTTATCAGTCCTACTCTGAACTTATCTTTGTATCTGTTTATTATTCTAATTATCTCTTTCTTAGCAACAACGCTTTTACTTGCAGGTGAATAAGAACCTACAGCGTTTCCATAGAAGTCTTCATCCATACTGTTTGAGTTGTCAAGTATTATCAGTATGTTTGGTTTTACTCCTGCTATTAGAAACGGCGGCTGTGCACAGTAGTTTTCCATACTGGCAAAAGCTATTTTTACAATAAGAATAAAAAGAAAAAGAAGAGAGGAAGCCCTCATCTTTACCTCCCCGTACTATTTCAGAATTATATAAATGAGTTTTTCCTTGCTAAAAACAAGCTCTACTATTTTTGGATTTTTGCTGTTTTTGATTACTTTGATTTTTTTATTTATTTTTATAACCCTCCCTGATTTTGTGATAATTCTGTTTTTTTCTAACTTTTTGATAAGATAGGACTCAGTTTTAATTTTCGTTTTTTCTTTTATATGAGTGTTTTTATTCACTTTAATCTGAATTCCATAAGATAAGAAAGAAACAGAAAGAAAAAAAGTAAGTATTAATCTTAATATGTTCATATTTAATCTCTCCCCCTGGGGTTTTTGTTTTTCATTTTAAATTTGATTCATAAAATATTCGTGAGTTTCACCGTTATATTTGTAACCTATCTTTGATAAAATACTTAAAATATCTGTTTGAGAGGTAATGGATGAAAAAAGCCATTTTAGCTCTTGAAGATGGGCATTTTTTTTATGGTTATGCTTTTTCAGGATTCTCTAAAAGAGAAACAGGTGGTGAAGTTATTTTCAATACATCTATGACAGGTTATCAGGAAATTCTAACAGACCCTTCATATAAGGGTCAGATTGTTGTTATGACACCTTCAGAAATAGGAAATTACGGTATCAACAGTGAAGATATAGAAAGTGAAAAGGTTCATGTAAATGGCTTTGTAATAAAAGACCTTTCATCAATAGCTTCAAACTGGAGAGCTGAAAAAAAACTTCAGGATTACCTTGATGAGAATGATGTTATAGGTATATACGGTATTGATACAAGAGCACTTGTCAGGATAATAAGACAGTACGGCGTGATGAAAGGTTATATAGGAATAGGGGATATATCTCCCCAGGAGGCGGTCAAGAAAGCACGCTCCATTCCAGATATATCTGAACTTGATTTAGTCTCGCAGGTGAGCCACAAAGATATATACAAATGGGAAGAAACGCCATGGCACTGGCCAGATGGATATGGAAAACAGAAGGAAAAAAGGTTTAAAGTTGCTGTTTTGGATTTCGGTATAAAAAGAAATATACTTAGACTTATGGCTGGAAAAGGACTTGAGCTTACCGTATTTCCACACAACACAAAAGCTGAAGACATTTTATCTTTTAAGCCTGATGGAATATTTTTATCAAATGGTCCAGGCGACCCTTCAATTCTTCATTTTCAGATTCAACAAATAAAAAAGCTGCTCCATTCTGATATTCCTATGTTCGGAATATGCCTTGGACATCAGCTTCTTTCCTGGGCTATAGGTGGAAAAACATATAAACTTGAGTTTGGGCACCACGGTGGAAACCACCCTGTTAAGAATCTAAAAACAGGAAAAGTTGAAATAACAGCTCAGAACCACAACTATGCTACAGACCCTGATAGTTTACCATCCCATGTTGAGATAACACATATAAATCTGAATGATGACACAATAGAAGGCATAAGGTTAAAAGACAGACCTGTTTTTTCCATACAGCACCATCCTGAAGCTTCTCCTGGACCCCACGATTCCCATTACATATTTGATGAATTTGTAAAACTTATAGAGGAATTCAAAAAATAAATGCAGGAACAGGCAAATAACCAGACTATTAAAGAAAGATGGGCTATAGGGTCTCTTATTTTGAATCTTTCCCTGTCTTTACTGAAACTGAGTTCAGGTATATTCACAGGTAGTTTAGCATTAATAGCTGAGGCTATTCATTCTTTTTCAGACCTTATAGCATCTATCATATCGCTGGTGAGTGTAAAGATTGCAGCAAAGAAAACAAAAGAGTTTCCATACGGTCTTTATAAACTTGAAAATATAGCCTCTGTTATAATCTCATTTTTTCTGTTTTTTGCAGCCTATGAAATAATAAGGGAGGCTTTTCTATCCCACAGTGAACATAAGGTACAGCATATATATGTAGCTATAGCTGTTATGGTTGTAGCAATGATTTCCACTTTTGTATATTCAAGGCTTGAAATAAAAGCTGCTAAAAAGTTAAATTCACCTGCTTTGATGGCCGATGCCCACCATATATGGGCAGACTTCCTTTCTTCTGTTATTGTTATTTTTGGATTGATAGCTGTTTCTTTAGGCTACAATCTTGACAAATACGCTGCTGCTATCGTCTCTATATTCATACTCCACAGTGGATGGGAGATATTTTCGAGTGGCATAAAAGTTCTATTAGATATATCCCTTGAAAAAGAAGAACTTGAAAAGATAAAGAAGATTATATACAGTCATCCTGCTGTTGTTGAGATTAAACATATAAGAGGAAGAGCCGCAGGAAGTTTTAAATTTTTAGATATTGAACTGTTACTCCACAACTACTCCCTGAGGGAAACTCATAAGATAGTGGATGATATAGAGAAAAAAATAAAAACAGAGATTCCAAATATAGATTCTGTTTTTATACATTATGAACCTGTAAGACAGGAGGGGCTCAGGATAGCTTTTTTAGTTGATAAGAATAAAAATATAAAAGATTTTTCAACAGCAGAAAAAATAATGATAGTTGATGTTTCTAAAGATTGTGAAATATTTATCAGTAACTCTATGGATGTTCATGGTGATGAAAAAGAGTTGGGACAGATTCTTTCAAAAATTGGTGTTGATATAGTTGTCTCAAAATTACACCCTTTAAATTTTGATGTTAGATGGAATTTAACAAGAGCTGGAACTATGGTCTGGGAAACGGAAAAAGATACATTTGAAGAAGCTTTAGATGAAATTTTAAAATCATGGAAAGAGTATAATGTTAAAAAAACAAAAGGAGTAAAAAATGATTAGCAGAATTTTGGTGGGTATAGATGGCTCTAAAACATCATGGATAGCTGCAGATTACGGGATTTACCTCTCAAAAAAATTAAAAAAACCTGTTATTGGCGTTCATATTGTTGATATTAGACTTTTAGAAACCCCATTTATAGAAGATTTAGCAGGTGCCCTTGGGTTTACAACGTATGCGGACATAACACCAAAACTGAAAGAAGTTTTAGATGAGAGGGGAAGAGCTTTACTAAATGAGTTTGCAAAAAGATGCAGAGAGGCAGGTGCAGACTGTTCTATAGCTCAGGCATTTGGAATAGTAGCAAATGAAATCGTTGATATGGCAGACCCAGAAGATATCATCATTTTAGGTAAAAAAGGGATTCACAATAAATTTGCTCCTCTTTTCTTAGGTTCAACATCCGAAGCTGTAGCAAGAAAGTCAAAATGTCCAGTTATGATAACAGGAGATTCTTTTACAGAAATAAAAAATGTAATTCTTGCCTTTGATGGCAGAGAAAAATCAATCCATGCTGCAAAATACCTGAACAGTTTTGCGAAAGAAATAGGAATAGAAGAAATAACTGTTATATCTGTTTTAGAGAAAAAATCCGGCGATATCGAAAAACATATAGAAAATCTCCTTGTTGAAAATCTGAATACAGACTTCACATTAAAATTTTTGTACGGTTTTCCGGAAGAAGAACTTGATAAATACATAAAAGAAAATAAGGATAAATACCAGCTTGTCGTTATTGGTGCCTACGGAGAAAGTAGAGTTAAAGAACTTGTACTTGGTAGCACAACTTCTTTTATTATGAACCACTCACCTATACCTGTTTTACTTGTTAAATAGGAGGAGGATTTGGAAAAAAATTTTGGTGGTTTTAAAGGAATACTTATAATAGGACTTGGTCTAATTGGAGGCTCTTTTGCTATTTCTTTAAAAAAAGAGGGATTCAGGGGAAAGATATACGGGTTTGATTTAAAAAAGGAAAGAATTAAAAAAGCTATTGAAATAGGTGCTATAGATAAAGGATTTTCAGATTTTAAAGATATTCCTTGGGAAGAAATTGATTTAGTTGTTTTGGCAACTCCTGTAAAAACTTTTATAGACATAGCAAAAAAAATAAAACCCTTCTTAAAAAAGGGAACAATTGTAACAGATGTGGGAAGCGTGAAAGGTGAGCTTGTCAGAAAATTAGAAAGGATATTAAAGCCTATTAGATTTATAGGTGCCCACCCAATAGCAGGGACAGAAAAAGAAGGTGTAGAAAATGCGGTTATTGGTCTTTTCAAAAATAAAAAGCTTATTTTAACAATTGACGAGGAAAATGAAGATACAAAAAGAGTGGAAGAGTTATGGAATGACCTTGGCTCAAAAGTTGAAATAATGGATCCAGAACTCCACGACTTTGTTTTTGCCTCTGTTTCTCACCTTCCCCATGCTGTAGCTTTTGCCCTTGTTGATAGCCTTATAAACCTTTCAAAAGAAACAGGAATAGACCTTTTTCTATATCCTGGTGCTGGATTTAAAGATTTCACAAGAATTGCAGCAAGTTCTCCTGTTATATGGAAAGACATTTTTATTCAGAATAAAAAAGATGTTCTCCATACAATAGATGAGTTCATGAAATCTATGGAAAAGTTAAAAAAGTACATAGAAAAAGAAGAAGAAGAAAAACTTGTTCATCTTTTAGAGGAAAGCAGACAGAAAAGGCTATCCTTAGAATAGCCTAAA
>CAYTOE010000097.1:0-6592 GCA_964439255.1 uncultured Aquificales bacterium | reverse complement strand
ATAGAACGTTAACATAGCTTAGTTTATTGAAAATCAAAAAGGTAGATAATTATTTTCATATTATAATAAATACTTTAAAAAACTATACAGGAGGAACAAATTTCAATGTACAGAGTTTTAGTTACAGACCATATATCAAGTAGAGGTTTAGATATCTTAAATGCAGACCCTGAAATAGACCTCGATTATCAACCTGAGATTCAATGGGCAGAACTTTTAGAAATAATAAAAGATTATGATGCAATAATAACAAGAAGTAGAACACCGGTTACAGAAGAACTACTTGAAAGAGCAGAAAATCTAAAAGTTGTTGGTAGGGCTGGTGTCGGTGTTGATAATGTAGATTTGGAAGCCTGTTCAAAAAGGGGAATTCTTGTTGTAAATGCACCTGGAGCAAATACAGTTGGTGCTGCTGAACTTACAATAGCACACCTTTATGCAATATTGAGAAAGCTTCACCTCGCCCATGAATCTATGATGCAGGGAGAATGGAATAGAAAGAAATTCATGGGGGAGGAGTTAGACGGAAAAGTTGTTGGGATAATAGGTCTTGGAAATGTTGGTTCACAGGTTGCTATAAGATGCAAAGCTTCAGGAGCAAAAGTTATAGCTTATGACCCATATATACCAAGGGAAAAAGGAGACAGGTTAGGTGTTGAACTTGTTGATACATTAGATGAGCTAATTAAACGTTCAGATATTATCTCCCTCCACTGTCCTTTAACTGAAGAAACAAAAGGTATGATTGGAAAAAGAGAGTTTGAGATGATGAAAGATGGAGTTTATTTTGTTAACTGTGCAAGGGGAGGAATTGTTGATGAAGATGCTATGTACGAGTTTATGAAAGCTGGAAAATTTGCCGGTATAGGCCTTGATGTATATTCGAAAGAACCCCCAGATGATAAAATAAGAAGACTTTTTGAATTTCCAAATATCAGTTTATCTCCTCACATCGGAGCCAACACTTATGAATCTCAGGATAAAGTTGCCATAAAGATAGCAAAGCAGGTAATTGCCGCTTTAAAAGGAGAGTTTGTTGAAGCAGCTGTAAATGCACCATTTACCGTTACAGAAGGATTTGAAAATATACAGGCTTATCTAAAGTTAGCTGAAAGACTTGGAAGTTTTCTTACCCAATATGCAGGAGGAAACTTTAGAGAATTACATATAGAAGTTAGAGGAAGTATAGCTGACCATATTAAGCCTATTGTTGCTTATGCTCTCAAAGGTTATTTATCACCAATCCTTGATAGACCTGTAAATATAATAAATGCACCTTTCTTAGCAAAAGAAAGGGGTATAGAAGTTGTTGAATCAACAAGAGAAGAAGCCCTTATTTTTAAAGATTTTATAAAGATAACAGCTAAAGAAAATGGAAAAGAACATGTAGTAGGTGGAACAGCCTTTTATGGAAGAATACCTAAGATAATGCTTGTTGATAATTACTGGATAGATATAGACCCTGAAGGTGTAATTCTTGTTTTTGAAAATAAAGATGTTCCAGGCGTTATAGCAAAAATAGGGGAAATTCTTGCGAGACACAATATAAACATAGCCGGTTTCAGACTCGGAAGACTTGAAAAAGGGAAAATAGCCCTTGGAGCTCTACAGGTGGATGAAAGGATAACAGAGCCTGTTTTACAGGAAATTCTTGATATTCCTGAAATTCTAAAGGCCAAAGAGATAATTCTATAAAGGAGGACTGGCGTTGTCCGAGAACAAAAAAATAAAAATAGCTATAGCTGGCGTTGGAAACTGTGCAAGTGCTCTTATTCAAGGAATATACTACTACAAAGAAAAACAAAACATAGAATCAAGTGGGCTTATGCATGAGGAGATTGGTGGTTATAGACCGTGGGATATAGAGGTTGTAGCTGCATGGGATATTGATGAAAGAAAGGTCGGATATGATGTTTCTGAAGCTATCTTCAATCCCCCAAACTGTACTACTGTTTTTCAAAAAGAAGTACCTCATTTAGGGGTTAAAGTTAGAAAAGGAAAGGTTTTGGATGGTTATCCTGAGCATATGAAAAACTATCCTCCTGAAAATGCCTTTGTTGTTTCCAATGCAAAAGAGGATAGTGTTGATACTGTAGCTAAGATTCTAATGGAAACAGGAGCTGATATCCTTATAAATTATGTACCTGTTGGAGCTGAAAAAGCAGCAAGGTACTATGCAGAGGCATGCCTTAAAGCAGGGGTGTCTTTTATAAACTGTATGCCAACATTTATTGTTTCTGATGAGGAATGGGCTAAAAAATTTGAAGCTGAAGGTATTCCTGTTGTTGGAGATGACATAAAATCACAGGTTGGAGCAACAATAACCCACAGAGTTTTAACTCAACTTCTCTTGGAAAGAGGCGTAAAAGTAGACAGAACATACCAGCTTAATGTTGGTGGAAATACTGATTTCTTAAATATGCTTGAAAGAAGCAGGCTTGCAACAAAGAAAAAATCTAAAACAGAAGCTGTAACATCTCTTATTCCGTACGGTATAGATGACAGGAATGTTCATATAGGACCTTCAGATTATGTTCCGTGGTTAAAAGATAAGAAACTCGCTTTTATTAGACTTGAAGGAAGGCTTTTTGGTGATGTTCCTATGAACATAGAGTTAAGACTTGAAGTTGAGGACTCACCAAACAGTGCAGGGGTTGCTATTGATGCTATAAGATGTGCAAAGCTTGCAAGGGACAGAGGTATAGCTGGACCTCTTTACTCTATTTCTGCTTACACAATGAAGCATCCTCCAATACAGTATCCAGACTATAAAGCAAGACAGATGGTTGAAGAGTTTATAGCTGGTATAAGAGAAAGGTAGTTTTTTAAATAAAAACAAGGAGAAAGTTATGGGGAGAGTGAATTTTTTAACAGGTATTTTGTCTTTTTCTATTTTTTCTACCGTTTCCGCAGCACCTTTAATTGATGGTGAATTTTCCTTAGGTTATCTTGAGCAATCTCCTTCAGGATGGATTCAGTATAAAGGAGATAAAGTCGATATTAAGGATGACCTGAAAATAGGAGATGAAAACTCCTACTTTGTAAAAGGAAAGATAGAACATTTTATCCCTTTACTTCCGAATTTGTATTTACAATACACAAAAATGAAGTTTTCAGGAGATGGTGTAGTAAAAAGAGACTACAGATTCGGTAACATTGTTGTTCACGCAAACAACAGAGTTTTAACAGATTTAAAACTCAATAGATTTGATGTGGGACTTTTTTATAATCTTCCTTTTATCAGTTCTTTATCCCTTGGAAGATTAAATGCAGAAGCTGGTTTATTTGTAAGAATAATAGATTTTAAAGCTAAAGTGGAAAACAAGACCCAGCATACCGTTGATGAAACTTCTTCAACTATTCCTGTCCCCCTTTTATACCTTGGTGTTTCTATTGAGCCTCTCGATTTAATCTCTTTAAATGTGGAAGGTAAAGCTGTAGCCTACAGTGGAAACTATTACTACGATTTTCAAGGTGAAATCAGGTTATATCCATATTCATCTGTTGTTGCTAAACCATTTATAAGTGTCGGTTACAGATATGAAAAACTCAAGTTGGATGATATAGATGATACATCTGCTGATATAAAAATAAAACAACCTTTTGTATCTGCTGGGATTTTATTTTAAAGATGGGAGTTTCCGCACTCCCATTTGTACCCTATCCCTCTAATAGTTTTTATACATTCTTTATACTTACCTAACTTTTCTCTTAAATGTCTTATATGCACATCAACAGTTCTATCATAAACATCGTATTCATTTTCCCAGACATTATTCAGTATTTCTTCCCTTGATAGAACCTTATAGGCGTTTTTTATAAGGAACATAAGGAGTTTAAACTCTTTTGATGTTAAGTTAATCCTTTTCCCTGATACCTTTACCTCGAGGCTTTCGGTATCAATATTAAGGTCTCCTATGGAGATTTCTTCCCTTTTTTTAGATGAGTACCTTTTGTGTCTTCTGAGAACAGCTCTTATTCTTGCTATAAGCTCCCTCATGGAGAAAGGTTTTGTTATATAATCATCTGCTCCAAGCTCAAGACCAACAATTTTGTCTATTTCTGTACTTTTTGCTGTTAGCATGATAATTGGTATATCAGAGAGCTCTTCGTCTGATTTAAGTATCTTACAGAATTCAAGTCCATCAATATCAGGAAGCATTATATCTAAAAGAAGTATATCAGGCTTTTTTTCTCTAATCCTCTTGAGTGCATCAATACTGTTATAAAAGGATTTTACCTTAAAACCTTCTTTTTCAAGGTTGTACACAAGAAGTTCATTTATATCTTCGTCATCCTCTATGATATAAACAAGAGCCATACTTTTTCCTTTTTAGGTTATAAGAAGGGGAAACCTTCCCCTTCTTACTAAACGTTTTCAGGAATAACATTTACCCTTATTGTTTCACTAACTTCAGGGTGGAGTCTGATGACTATATTGTACGTTCCTATATTTCTGATAGGGCTTCTTAACATGACTTTCTTTTTATCTATTTCTATTCCTTTTTCTTTTAAAGCTTCTACTATATCAGATGTGGTAACAGAACCAAACAGTTTTCCTGTTGTTCCCACTGGTCTGGCTATTTCTATCTCCAATCCTTTCAGTTTTTCAGCTATTTCAACAGCTTTTTGTTTTTCCCTTTCAAGCTTTCTTGCTTTCTGTCTTAAAACTTCCTGAACCATTTTTATATTGCTGTCTGTTGCTTCATAAGCAAGGCCTTTTGGAATAAGGTAGTTTCTTGCAAATCCTCTTTTAACGTCTATAATATCACCAATTGTTCCCCATCCTTCAACATCTTTAGCTAATATTACTTTCATCTATTCTCAACCTCCTACATTATTACGTAAGGTAGAAGAGCTAATTGTCTTGCTCTTTTAATTTCTACAGTGAGTTTTCTCTGGTGTTTACCACAGGTTCCTGAAATCCTTCTTGGAATAATTTTTCCCCTTTCTGATATAAACTGTCTTAACATCTCTATATCTTTATAGTTAGGTTCTTTTCCTTCTGCGCAGAATTTGCAGTACTTTTTTCTTTTCTGGAAGAAAGGTCTGTTTTGTGTAGTTGGTGACTTAGCCACTTTTATGTACCTCCTTTAATTTCTAAAATTTTAAAACGGAACATCTTCATCTGAAGATAAATCTTCAGCATCAGAAAAATCTATATTTGGTTCTTCTTCAACGGTTGAAGGTTTTTCAGTTCTTCCTGAGAGAAGGTTTACTTTATCTGCCACTACTTTTATTTTACTTCTTTTCTCTCCTGAAGGTGTTTCCCACTTGTCCTGTCTAAGACTTCCTTCAACAAGTATCTGACTACCTTTGTTTAACTGTTTACCAACTCTTTCTGCAAGATAACCAAAAGTTTCTACATCAAAAAAGTATGTCTCTTCTTTCCAATCTGAGCTATCTTTTGTTTTATAAACTCTATTTACAGCTATTGTAAAGCTTGTAATCTGGGTTCCACTTGGTAAAAACCTTATTTCAGGATCTCTTGTTAATCTACCAATAAGAAAAACTTTGTTTAACATAATAAGCTCCTTTTAAGCAGATTCTGCTGAACCTGCAGCCTCAGCTTTTGCCTCTTCCTTTTTTGGTGCTTTGACTTTAAAGTTTAAAAATCTGATAACATCTTCATCAAGTCTCAGATTGAATTCAAGTTTTCCTGGAATTTCTGGATTTTCAGTTTTGAAATTGATGATGAAATAATACCCGTTGTTAAATTTCTGGATTGGGTAAGCTAATGTTCTTCTTCCCCATTTTTCTTCGTTGTAAATTTCACCACCATTAGATGTGATGATATTTTTAATCTGTTCAACTTTTGAAGCCATCTCTTCTTCTGTTAATGTTGGCTTCAAAACAAAGACTAACTCATAATAACGCATACACACTACCTCCTTATGGATGATTTTTATTAAATCAGCCTTTCCCTTTTCAGGGAAAAGCAAGGATTCTATACTATTTTTTTATTGCAAAAATTCATAGATTTATCAACACCATATTTTAACACATTAAGTAAACATTGGGCGGCTTCGCCTATAACCTTTTCTACAAGTAACTTTTCATCTTTTGAAAAAGGGGATAAAACATAATCTACAACCTGTTCTTTTCTTTCAGGCCTTCCAATTCCTATTTTTAACCTTGGAAAATTTTCTGTTTTTATATTTTCTATAATTGATTTTATTCCTCTGTGTCCACCACTTGAACCACTTTTTCTAAGTCTTACTGTCCCAAGGGGCAGGTCTAAATCATCGTATATAACAAGAATTTCTTCTGGAGAAAGGCTGTAATCTTCAAGAATGTTTTTTACTGCAATGCCGCTGTTATTCATATATGTCTGTGGTTTTACAAGAATAATATCATGGTCTGGACATTCAATGATATGGGAAAAACATTTTTCTTTGTATTTTTTAGGGCATTTTAATAAAGAAGCCACAACATCGACAACCATAAAGCCGATGTTGTGGCGGGTTTTTTCATACTGTTTACCTGGATTTCCAAGACCTATGATGGCTTTTATCATCTATTGTTATTCTGTTGCTTCTTCTGTTTCCTCTTCTTCTGTAACAGTTTCAACTTCAGGTTCAATTACAACAGC
>CAYTOE010000096.1:0-6655 GCA_964439255.1 uncultured Aquificales bacterium | reverse complement strand
TAAATCAATAAAGAGAATAATAATCGTTAAAGGATTGTTATATGAGATTAAGTTAGCTTTTATATGACACCTCAGATAATATCATCACTTATTGCAGAAAGCTTTTTCAAAAAAAATAGAAATTTTCAGCTCTTTTCTTCTTTAATTTTTCCTAAGAAATCCATTATTTCTGTTGGGAATGGGAACACAATTGTTTTTGTTCCTTTCTGTCCTATAGTGTTTAATGTTTCAAGATACCTGAGCTGCATTGCTATTGGTTGTTTCGATAGTAGTTCTGCAGCTTCCACAAGTTTTTGTGCTGCCTGATATTCAGCTTCAGCGGATATAATTTTTGCTCTTCTTTCCCTTTCTGCTTCAGCCTGTCTTGCCATTGCTTTAACAAGTTCTTCAGGAAGGTCAATTCTTTTTAATTCAACAGAAACAACTTTTATTCCCCATGCGTCTGTTTCCCTGTCTATGATTTCCTGTAGCTTCATATTTATTTTATCCCTACGGGATAAAAGCTCATCAAACTCAGCCTGTCCACAAACACTTCTTAGTGTTGTCTGGGCTATCTGTGATGTCGCATACATGTAGTTTTCAACGTTTACAATGGATTTAACAGGGTCAACAACTCTGAAATAAACCACAGCATCAACCTTTACAGGGACATTATCCTTTGTGATTATGTCCTGAGTTGGAACATCAAGGGTGACAACCCTTAAGGATACTTTAACCATTCTATCAATTATAGGAATAAGGATAATAAGTCCCGGGCCTTTAGCTCCTATAACCCTACCAAGACGAAATATAACTCCCCTTTCATACTCTGGTAAGATTTTTATGGCTGATGCAAGAAATATTACAACAAATATTAGAAATATAATAATTGAAGGTGCCATGCCAAACCCCTTTAAATAATAAGGTATTTTGAAAATAAAATCTGGTCCTAAAGCTGTAAGAATGTATATACCAACAAATATAAGAACTGGAAGTATTCTTTTCATCAGGAACCTTTGCTCAGGTTTATTAATAAGTTTGGCAGGTTGCGTTTATATGTGCAAGCTCTTTTTTAACTTTTTCTAAGTTGTTTTCTACCCTTTTAACGTTATTGAGTATCTTTTTATTCTCGTCTATCACTTCTATCAAAGGGGTGTTTATTTCAGAGACAACCTGTCTTGTTGAATCTACTAACTTATTAACCTCTGTAAAAATTATTGAGAAGCTTGTTTCTGTTTGATGGGCAGATTCTACCATTCCGTTCAGGTAAAGAAATTCAAGCCTTTTTATTAGAATTTTCAGTTTTTTAATCTCTTCCAATATATTTGAAAAAAGTTTATTTAGCTTCTGGGATAGGTCTAAATCTTCATGTGAAGTCTGGTCTAAAAGATACATTAAATCACAGAGACTCTGACCGCTGAATTCATCATTACCGTACTGGAGTATCTCATTTAGAAACTGGGTTATTGTTAAAATCTCAAGTTTTGAAATACTGAGGGAGTTAATCATATTTTTTAAATCATTTGATATCTCTTTTGTTGTGTTTTTCATCTCTTCAATGATTTTGTTTCCAATTTCAGAGTTTTTCCTCATTTCTGCAGATAAAACAGAAAAAGAAGCACCTTCACTTCCAAGCTTGAATGATTCAACAGATGAGTTAAGTGATATCAATCTTATGTTATCTGTAAGGTTAAATATATAATTGGACTTATCCTGAAGTACATTTCCAAAATTTTCCAACTTGTTTATCTTTGAATATATATCATCGTAGATACTGTCTATATCTTTACTGTACCTGTATATGTTATAAATAGCTTTTGTAAATTCATCTGATGGATAAACATCTATCGTCCCTACTTTTAAGACGTCCCATTTGCTTAAAATCTCACTTCTAAGGGCAGCATACATAAAATCTTCATAACTTTCAAAACCTAACTTTTTTATCTCTTCCTGAAGGAAGCTAAAGATATCCTCCATTTCGTATCTTTTTTCCATCTTCAGGAGCTTTTTGTAAAGTTCTGGAATAACATTGAAATAATCACTTGTAGGCTTTATCCTGATAGATAGATACTTTTTAATCTTTCCATCTTTACCTACTATTGGCAAAACAATCGCAAGAACCCAGTAATATGAACCATCTTTAGCGAGGTTTTTTACATAAGCTATTATTATTTTCTTATTCTTTATAAAATCCCACAGAAGTTTAAAGATAATCTTTGGCATGTCTGGATGTCTCACAATGTTATGGGGTTTACCAATCATCTCCTCCGGCGAGTACTGGCTTATTCTATAAAAAACTCTGTTTCCTGCCTTTATAATCCCTTTCAGGTCTGTACTTGAAAAGAATATTTCATTTACATCAAATTTTGTTTCTATATTTTTAGGTTGAACCTTTGTTTTCACTATCACTCTCCCCTATTATTTTTAAGTCTAAAAATTCTGCTAAATCTTCTAACATAAGAATATCTTCTTCTTTACTTTCTGTATCATCAATAACATTTTCAATTAAAATTCTTTTTTCTTCAAGTTTTTTTAAAATTTTCTCCTCTATAGTATCTTTCATTACAAAGTTGTATATATTCACCCTTTTTTCCTGACCTATTCTATGAATCCTATCTTCAGCCTGCCATATTTTTGCTGGATTCCAGTGAAGGTCAAAAAATACAGCATAACTCGCTTCTGTAAGTGTTAATCCTTCTCCAGCTGAACTTATCGTTCCAACGAAAACATATTTTTTTGGATTTTTTCTGAACTCTTCAACAGCCATTTTCTTTTCATAAAAGGACATTTTCCCGTGATAAGTAACGATATAATCAGGATTTATATACATCTTCAGATTTTTTACTATCTTTTCTAATCCTTCTTTTACAAAGTTTGTGAAAACAACAACCTTTTCATCATTTTTTATAAGCTCAATAATCATTTCTCTCAATCTGTCCATTTTTGGACTTTCTATACTTTTTGAGGGGAAATTACACACCTGCCTTAATTTTTGAATGGCAGATATTATGTTCTGTTTCATTATGAAGTTGAAGTTTTTCTCCTTCCTGTATCTATCAACTAATGATTGTAATCTTTCTGTCTCCTTCCCAAGTATGTGCTCATACTCCCTCTTCTGAACAGGAGTGAGGTTGAACTTTTCTATTTCAGGGGGAAGTTTCTCAGGAAGCTGAGTCAGGACATCTTTTTTTAGTCTTCTCAGCATAATAGGCTGAATAATTTCCTTTGCCTGTTCTGGAGTTATACTTACTGTTATCTCTTTTTCAGGAAAAAGAAATCTGTACAGGGAGATTATCTCTTTCAGATTATTTTGAAGAGGTGTGCCTGTTAAAGCCCATCTGTACTTTGCGTATTTGCTTATAAAATAAACAGCTTTTGTTTTTTTGGCATCTGGATTTTTTATGTTATGGGCTTCATCAAGTAAGATTAAATCGAGGTCTTTTGAAAACTCCTTTAGCATCTGTTTTTCATATTTATAATCATTTTTAAGGGTATCGTAACTGATAAGGTAGATATGGCTTTTCACATTCCACAAAATTTTCCTTCCTTCCCTTGAATCTCTAACTGTTATAAATCTCACTTCTGGAGCCCATTTTTTCAGGTGTTCTTCCCATACAGATATTAGATTTGATGGGACAACTATTAATCCTTTTTTTATATCTCCCTTTATAAACAGGATTCTAAGTGCCGTTGTTGATTGAACTGTTTTTCCTGTTCCCATCTGGTCAGCTAAAAGGGCTGATTTATTCTGGATAAGAAACTTTATTCCCTGAACCTGATATGGAAAAAGCTTTGAAGGAAATGAAAGCTCCTGTGGAAGGTCAAAATCTATCTCTGGCATAAGTACAGGGACAAGGATATCAAATATTGACAGATTTCTAATATCCTGTTTTTTCTTTTTTTTATTTTTTTCCTTTAAGTCCTGTATATAAAAACCTTCATTTTTTAAAAATCTTTTTCCCAAAACTTTGAATGGAGGAATCTCTTTCACAAGGTTTTCAGATATATCAACTAATGAGTTATTGTCAAAAAAGATAGCTATTTCCTGAGAAAGATTATCTTTTAAAGAGATAACCATCTTATCCCCTTTTGCTTAATCTGATTATCTCTTTTCGGCTTTTGAGCTAAGATTTTGAGAGGTAGTCAATGGCTTTTTTTATCCTGTCAAATGGTTCCATGATATTAAAATTCCTGTAAATCTCCTGAAGTTTCCTTGATATTGGGATAACTAATTTTGAATCTTCCTGGGAAACTGTTAAAGCAAGAGGTTCAAATCTGTCTGCAAGATTAACAATTTTATGACTGTTTCTGTCCATGGCTTTGAAAGGATCAAATTTTCTTATGAAACCTACAGGTTTACCTATTTTGTCTCTGATAGATAGAAGCTCTTTTTCTTTCGTTAAAAGAAGATCAAAATCTTCCTGTGCAGCATTTATCAGCTCTATAGCAAACTGTTCTTTATACAGAACATTTTCAAGAGATGAACCGTAAAGGATTTTCTGAAGTTCATCTATCTTTACATCTGTTGTAACTCTAAACTCAACAGGTTTTGTTGTCTCGTCTGTTATTAAAAGTCCAGCCCTATAACCATCTTTTGTTTTTAAAAAATCTATATATCCAAGCTTCATTTTCCTCATCCAAGGGTGGTATCAAGGTAAAGCATAATAAGAAGTCCTATTAAAAATCCCAGTGTAATAATCTCTTCGTGTTTATTTCCGTAAACCTGAGGAAAAACCTCTTTCACTGTAACATAAATCATCGCTCCACCAGAAAGGCTCAATCCAAAAGGAAGAAAAGAATAAAATGTGTTAAATGTTAAGCCACCTAAAACAGCAAAAACAAATTCAGAAAAACCGCTGAGGATACCAATCAGTATTGGTATAAACATCCTTTTTGATAAAAATATAAGAGGTAATGAAACAGCAAGACCTTCTGGAATATCCTGAATGCCAATTGCTATAGCTGTAACCCAGCCCTTTTCAGAATCATTTGCCATAGATATGCCAACAGCAGCCCCTTCAGGGATGTTATGTATAATAATTGCGGAAACGATAAGAAATATTCCTTTTACCCTATCTTTAAGGTCAGGGGACACCTTAAACTTGAAAAAGTACTCCTCATGGGGAATAACCTTTTCTATAAGGTACACAAAAATAAATCCAGATGTTATACCTGTCAGAACTGTGTATATTGAACCTTTCTCAAGTGCGGGAAGTATAAGGGATGTAAAAGATGCAACAATCATAACACCACCACTGAACGCAAGGGAGAAATCAAGTCCCCACGGTGGGAGTTTTCTAAAAAAAACAGCAATAACAGAACCTAAGCTGGTAGCAACTAATATAAAAAGACCTGCAAGGATAACATTTTCCATTAACTGTTCCTTTTAACAAATATGTATATTTACAAGATATCAGAATTTTATAAATAAACCTTTACATAAAGACTATAAAAATACTTGACAAAGATTTACTAAAGTTGTAAATTGTAATATGTGAAAAACAGATAAAAGGAGGATACTATAAATGGGAAAAGTAATAGGAATCGACCTTGGAACTACAAACTCAGTAGTTTCAGTAATGTCTGGGGGAGAACCAATTGTTATAGCTAACCAGGAAGGATTTAGAACAACACCATCTATCGTTTCATGGACAAAAGAAGGAGAGGTTTTAGTAGGTGACCCTGCTAAAAGGAGAGCTGTACTTGACCCATTAAACACAATCTATGAATCAAAAAGATTTATAGGTAGAAAATACGATGAGGTTCAGGAAGAAATTAAACATGTTCCATACAAAGTAGTAGCTGATGAAAAGGGAGATGCTGCGTTTGACGTTCCAAATGCAGGAAAAGTAGTAAGACCTGAAGAAGTTGGAGCTCAGATTCTAAAAAAATTAAAAGAGGCTGCTGAAGCATATCTTGGAGAAAAAATAACAGAAGCTGTTATAACAGTACCTGCTTACTTTAATGAAAGGCAGAGACAGGCTACAAAAGACGCAGGTAAAATAGCAGGTCTTGAAGTAAAAAGAATCGTAAACGAACCTACAGCTGCTGCACTTGCCTACGGTTTGGATAAAAAATCTGATGTAAAGATACTCGTTTATGACTTTGGTGGTGGTACTTTTGACGTTTCTATACTTGAAGGTGGAGATGGTGTCATAGAAGTTAAAGTTTCAGATGGTGATACACATCTTGGTGGTTCTGACATTGATGCAAGAATTGTTGACTGGCTTGTCGAGGAGTTCAAAAAAGAATATGGAATAGATTTGAAACAGGATAAAACAGCTTTCCAGAGATTAAAAGAGGCTGCTGAACAGGCTAAAAAAGAGCTTTCTTTCAAAATGGAAACAGAGATAAACCTTCCATTTATTACAATAGACCCTAATACAAATCAACCACTTCACCTCGAGAAAAAGCTAACAAGGGCAAGACTTGAAGAAATGATAAAGGACCTTATAGACAGGACAATGGAAATTGTTAAAAGAGCCCTTGAAGAAGCTAAACTAACACCACAGGATATAAATGATGTTGTTTTAGTTGGTGGTTCAACAAGAATACCTCTTGTTCAACAGAAAATAAAAGAGTTCTTTGGAAAAGAGCCTCATAAAGGAGTTAACCCTGATGAAGTTGTTGCTGTAGGAGCAGCTATACAGGATGGTATTATAGGTGGTGAAGTTAA
>CAYTOE010000095.1:5183-6690 GCA_964439255.1 uncultured Aquificales bacterium | reverse complement strand
TCTTCAAGGCGTTTTTTCATCTTTTTGTAGAGATTGTCGTAATACTCTTTACCTCTGTTGGTGTTTATGTAGTTGGTTGGTTTGGTGAAAAGGGATCGTAGATGTTCTCTATCAAGGAGATTCATATCAGCCCTCCTAATGAATATTCATTCATAAATAATGATGATTTATAAAATTTTAGATGTCAAGCTTTTCAGTGTGTTGTACAGACAGAACAGACATCAAAACTTCTTAGAACCATCTCAGCCAAAAGCTGACTTTTCAAACCTTTTATTGCTTTTTCAGCAGGGGATAGATACTTTTCACACCTTGGTCCTAAGTTCCATGTAGATGGTGTTATTATGTTGTATTTTTTAATCTTTCCTTCTTTTACTTCTATCTGATGTATTAAAGAACCCCTTGCAGCCTCACAAAAACCAAAGGCTTTTCCTTCAATCTGTTTTATATCTTTTTCAGGTTTTATATATGATGGCTCTTTTATATTTATTTCATTTAGCCGTTTCTTTATAGAGACAAGCAGTTTAATAATTTCATCAATTCTTGCCCATGTCCTGATCATATAGCTGTCTTTATACTCTTTTAATAGATTTATAAAAAGCTGGTCTTTGTTGTTTATTCTTCTTGATAGAGGACTGGTTTCATAAGGTAAACCTTCGTATCTGACAGCTTTCGCCCATGAGTACCGTCTTTTGTCAAAAACTTTTCCTTTTTCTGTTAAATAAGAGTATGAGTCAACTTCTTTTACTTTGTTTATATCAAAATCTTTTCTTTTTCTTTTTGTTATTCCTTTAGATATTGATGGGTTTATATCACATACGGTTAAAAATCTGTGATAAGACTTACCGATTGTATACAAATTATGTTTTAAACAGGTTAAAAGAAATGTTTTTAAATCTGAATTTTTAGATAGATTTAGATACTCATCAATAGTATTTATTGAAAAATATTTTTCATAGGACATTCCAATTACATTTTTTTCATAAAAATCTATCAAGCTATCCACTATAGAAATAGCTTCTGTTATATCAAATGTTGTAGGGTCTGAAACAACACCTCCTGGAATAGCATAAGAGGTGTGAGGCCACTGTCCTCCAAAGATTGCTATTACTTTTAAGATTTTTGAGCTTGCATCTAAACCTTTTCTCCACTGTATGCCTTTTATAGGCTGGTATTTTTTTAGTCTGTGGTTTTTGTCAAGCTTTAAAAAATCAGGTAAAACAAACATATAAAACCATCTAAGGTGATTTTGAACTATTTCTGAAAAAAGGGTTATATCTCTTATTATCTGTGCTTTTTGGGAAATTTCTAATTTTTCTCCTGCATTTTCATAAAGTGCTTCCAGAGTTCTGACAGTGGCTATAAGATGGGCATGACCACATATTCCGCAGATTCTTGGGTTTATAACAAGAGCATCTAAAGGTGATTTACCTTTTAAAATAAACTCAAATCCTCTAAAATTCGGTGCAATTATAAAAACATCTTTTATTTTTCCATCTTCCCATACAAG
>CAYTOE010000095.1:0-5083 GCA_964439255.1 uncultured Aquificales bacterium | reverse complement strand
TAAAATTCGGTGCAATTATAAAAACATCTTTTATTTTTCCATCTTCCCATACAAGTTTAAGCTCAATTTCCCCTTCAACTCTGTTTAAAACTATTTTTTTGATTTTTGACATGTTATGTATATCCTGATTTTCACATATTGAAAGGATTTTTTATCTTTAGTTTGTTTTACACTAATAATCCATCTTGCATATCTTCACTGTACAAAATCTTACAATCATTTTCTAATGCTGATGAAACAATTAAACTATCATAGTAGGAAAAGTTATATTTTTGTAAAAGTTCAAAAGCTTTTTTAATTGTTGAATAATCAATTAAAACTACATCAAATAAGACAAAAAAATTTTGAATCTTTGGATATAAAACTATTGGATTAACTTTGTACTTTTTTATCAAAATAGAAGAAAATTCGTTTATAACCTGTGTGCTCAATACAATATTTTCCCTTTCCTCATATATTAATCTAAAAGCTGTTTTCTGTTTATTTAAATCTTTAGATGAATAGGCATAAATAAGAACATTTGTATCAAGGAATAGTTTACCTTTCATGTGCTTCTTCTCTATTAAATTTGTACTTTGTGGTATCTATTTTGATTTCATCAATACCAAGCATTTTTTTTAAATCTTCTTCAGAAATTTGTTTTTCTCTAATTTCAACTTTTTTCCCAAACTTTTTTAAAAAATCTAATAGTTCCTTTACTACATCTTCATCTTTTACTTTCAAAATTAGCTCTTTCATGGCTGTCTATCCTGAATTAAAGTAAAAATAGTTTATTCATTATTAAATATGTAACCTGGAAACGATTTTACCATAGAAAATTTAAAACGTTTTATTCTGCTTCTTCTAATTTTTTGTTCAATCTTTCATTTTTTAATGTTTTTGCGACACCTGTTATTGTTATGTATGCTCTTTTTGAAACTCCTAAAGGAACTTCTTCTGGAATACCTATATTTTTCTTTGTCTCAAAATAGTTTTCCCTTAAAGGAAAATCAAACTCTGTACAACCAAAACAGGGAACTCCTGCCCTTGTTTTTGAAGATACTCTATTCCACAGGATTTTATTACATGGAGCGTGGGTCATGGGTCCTCTACAGCCAAGATTATAAAACAGGCATCCTTCCTTATGTCCAAACTCTTCTGCCTCTACTTTCCATTCAAAATACTCATTTCTTATACATCCATCATGGGGTAGATACATAAAGAGCTCTTTAGGTCTGTTGTACTCGTCAAGAATAATTCTTTTGCCTTCCAAAAGAGCTATTAATGTCTGGGTAAACCATGCAGGATGCATAGGGCATCCTGGGATATTTATTACCGGGTACCCTGTTTTTGTTCTAAAATCCGGTGGCAAAAAACCTTTTTTTTCTTTGAATTTGAACTGTAATCCCTTTACATCTGGGTGTTCCTTATACAGAGCAGGTATATTTCCAAAAGAAGCGCAGTTTCCTGCAGCGATAATATAATCAACCTTATTTTTTAATCTGTCTATTATCTCTCCTATAGTAAAATCTCCTATCCTGTGAAATCTTCTATCTGTTGTGATACTTCCCTCCACAACTAAAAAATTTACTTTTTTTCTACCATTTAAGACTTTTTCTAACACCTTCTGAATATTTTCTTTATAAGATATTTCTGGATGAAAAATCAGCTCTATTTTTGAAAACAGCTCGTATATTGAAGGATTTTCTGCATTTAGCAGTGATTGTGAATTACCGTTACAGGATAAGCCCTGAAGCCATAAAAGAGTTTTTTTACTCATTTTTCAATGCACGCCATATATTCTCAGCAAGCTCATCTGAATATTCAACAGGACTTCTTGGCAGGACTCCCTCTCCTTGAAGAAAAACCATACCTCCAAGGGGTCCCATGAGAGTTGTAAAGGCCGGGAAAAAATCCTGCTGTCTGAGATCTCCTTTTCTTGCCCCTTCTTCAAGAAACAGCATTAATTCAGTAACTACTTCATTTACACATAAAAATCCTTCACATCCTTCATGAAAAACTTCTCTGTTTGATAGGAAAACCCTTAAAAAATACTCAATGAGCTCCGGTTGCTCTTCTGCTATCTCAAAAAATCTTCTGACAATCTTATAAACCTTTTCTTTTGTTGAGATATTTTCTTCATTTATCTTTCTTATCTCTTCTCCTAAAAGACGAGAAGAATATCTCATTATATACTTTGCCAGTTCTTCCTTTGATTTAAAGTAGTTATAGAGATTTCCTACACTCATTCCCAGAGCTTCAGCTATATCTGGAATTGTTGTGTTGTAATATCCCCTTTCTGCAAAAAGTTTGCAAGCTACTTTTACTATTTCCTGTTTTTTTTCCTCTTTTGAAACTTTTTTTATATTTGACAAAGACCTACCTCTATCTTTGATTGCCATAAAATAAGTATAGATTACAACGGAAAATTTTTAAACTAAAAGTTTGAAAACGATATTTATTTATCGTAAATTTAGTAAAAATCGGATAGTTTGAGGATAAAAATGGCAAATACTGTAAAAAAAGAAAAAACAAAGAAGAGAAAAAGAGTTCCAAAAGAGCTTATATACGAGATGAGATACGGCTCACCTATCTACTACAGAGATTATGACAGGGTTCTTTCTGGGGAGAAGACTTTGGAGGAAGTTATGGGAAGCAGTAAAATTCAATGGATAGTAATATATGTAATCTTCTCTTACCTAATCAATAAAATTGATAAAAACAAGTATGTAATAGCAACAAACGAAGCAGGTTTTCAATGGGCACCGAGGACATGGAGAAGTTTAGATATAGCAATTTTTGATAAAGAAAAACTTATTAAAGAAGGGCTGAATAACAAATATGCAAAAACACCTCCAGAGGTAGTAATAGAGATAGATACAAAAGCAGACCTTAGAAAATATGGAGATATGCTTTCATACATGAAGGAAAAAACTCAGGATTTATTAAACGCAGGAGTAAAGAAGGTTATCTGGTATACCACTGACGATAAAAAAGTGATGGTGGCAGAAAAAGGAAAAAGATGGTTTATAACAGACTGGAATGACACAATAAATGTTATTGATGATATAGATATCAATTTAGAAAACCTTTTAAAAGAAGAAATGAATCTATAACTTCACTTTTAATTGCTACTATTCTTTTGGTATTCATTTTTAAAACTTTTTTATAGTATTAACTTCTAACCTAAACAATACTCCTTAAAGAAGCTTTCAATTTTATATAGTTGATCCATTTTTCCATTCCTTCTCCTGTCTTTGTGGAAATCTGGATGATGTCCATCTTAGGATTTAGTTTTCTTGCCTCCTCAACTGCTTTTTCCACGGAAAAATCAAAGTATGGGAGTAAATCTATTTTTGTTATAAGCATAAGGTCTGCAGCTCTGAACATAACTGGATATTTTGCAGGTTTATCATCTCCCTCTGGAACAGAAAGTAAAACTACATTCATATGTGTTCCTATATCGTAAGACGCAGGGCAGACAAGATTTCCAACATTTTCAACAAAGACTATATCAAGCTCTTCAAGGGGCATGTGGTGAATTCCTTCATGAACCATAAATGCATCAAGGTGACAGGCCTGTCCTGTTGTTATCTGATAAGCTGGAACTCCTTTTGCCTTTATCCTTTCAGCATCTCTGTTTGTTTCAAGGTCTCCTTCAATAACACCGATTTTCAGTTCATTATTCAACATCTCAATAGTTTTTTCTAAAAGTGTTGTTTTTCCTGCTCCAGGAGAGCTCATAAGGTTTATGGCGAATATTCCATACTGGTCAAAATGTTTTCTGTTACTTTCTGCCTGTTTATCATTTGCATCTAATATTTTTGTGATAACCTCTACTGTCTTTTTATCTTCAAGGGTCGGGTTTGTATGGTTATTATGATGATGCTTATGTTCGTGTGAGTGGTGTGTGTCTGTTATTGAACATCCGCAATCTTTACACATATCAGCCTCCAATGAATGTTTATTCATTTAATAAATATAACAGAGAAAGAAAAAATAAGAAACTTCTATTATTTTGGCACAACTCCATATCAGGAGTATAATTTTAATAATCATTATAAAGACTTATAAATTCAGGAATATAAGTTGGAAAAATCAAAAAAAGTTAGGCTTAAGGATTGGGAAATAAACGTAATTAAAAAAGTTATAAAATCTTTTGATAAAAATGCAAAAATCTATATATATGGAAGTAGAACAGATTTAAAAAAAAGAGGTGGAGATATAGATATTCTTGTTATTTCAAAAAATATTCCTTTAGAAAGACAGTTAAAATTAAAGGCCAAATTGATAAAGTTTCTCGGAGATAGGAAAATAGATTTATTAGTAGTAAAGAACAAAAACGAAACAATTTTTACAGAACTTATATACAGTCAGGCGGTAGAAATTTGAATAGGGAAAAGCTAAAAAAACAGTTATGTGAAAATTTAAGATTTCTCGAAAGGAACAGTTTATGGTTAGAAAAAAGTTTTAGTATATGTAGAGAGTATAAGTTTTCCTCTTTAGAAGAATTATCAGATGAACAGCTGACAAATTTAGAAGCCTTAAGTAGTAGATTTGGAAGATCTATAGATATACTTATATATAAAGTTCTAAGAAATTTAGATATATACGAACTTGAAGATGTAGAAAACAAGCTCGATATACTGATAAGAGCAGAAAAAAGAGGACTTGTCGAAGATTATGAACAGTTAATAGAGATGAAGGATTTAAGAAATAGACTTGTTCATGAATATATAACAGATATAGTAAAAATTTTTAAATTAGTAATACAATATACACCTAAACTTTTAGAAGTTATAAAAAATACAGAAGAGTATATAAAAATCACAAGAAGATACTGTTTATAATTTTAAAAATCATGGGTATGGAAATGCCTGTGTTCTAACTTTCCGTGTCTATGCCTGTGAATATGAACTAAACCTGCTTTTTTCAATTTCTCAAAATCATTTATAAAATCTTCCAGATTTCCGTCGTATATAACTTTATGGTTATTAGACAAAACTACTCCCCTATCCCCAAGCTCAAGGGCAAGACTTAGATTATGGGTCGTTATTACAGTTGTTAAATCAAGCTCGTATAAAAAATCAATAAGCCATCCTGT
>CAYTOE010000094.1:0-6792 GCA_964439255.1 uncultured Aquificales bacterium | reverse complement strand
TCTTATTCCTTTAAAAGTTTCCATACCAAGGTCTTTTGCAGCTTTTATGGCTTTCTTTACACCTTCCACTGTATTGAATGTATCAACTAAAAATATTGCGTTTTCAGGATACTTTTTTGCAAAAGCTTCAAACGCTTTTACTTCATCACCATAGGCAAGAATAAACGAATGTGCCATTGTTCCAAATATTGGAATACCGTATTCCTTCCCTGCTAAAACGTTTGATGTACCTGCAAAGCCACCAATAAATGATGCCCTTGCAGCTTTCATTCCTGCATCTGTTCCATGACTTCTTCTTAAACCGAAATCAACAAGAACAGTTCCCTTTGCAACTGAGTAACATCTCATAGCCTTTGTTGCAACAAGTATAGGAAGCTGGAGTGTATTTATGAGAAATGTTTCCACTATTTGAGCTTCAATTAAAGGTGCTTCAACCTGAACGACAGGTTCATTTGGGAATACAATCTCTCCCTCATCAATGGCATAAATATTTCCTGTAAATCTGAAATCTTTCAGATAAGCTAAAAAATCTTCCTCAAAAAGACCTGTATTTCTCAGATATTCAATATCATCATCCGTAAAATAAACATTTTCTATGTAGTAAAGTAGTTGTTCAAGTCCCGCGTTTATTAAATAAGACCTTTTTTCAACAGGTCTTGTATAAAAATCAAAAACAGCTGTTTTGTTCATTCCTTCTTTAAAATAAACCTGAGCCATAGTGAGTTCGTATAAATCTGTGAGAAGTGACATATTTTCTTTGGTTACAAAACCAAATTTCATTTTTCCACCTTTCAATACATAAGATTTCTAATAGAAGATTATATCAGGAGTTTATTCTACAGGAATTAAAGGGTTTTTTATTCTGTCTTCTTTTATAAGTCTATAAGCCAATTTTACAGCTTCTACAAAAGAAGATGGATCAGCAATACCTTTTCCAGCTATATCAAAACCTGTTCCATGGTCAGGTGATGTTCTTATAAATGGAATTCCAAGGGTTATATTTACAGCCTGTTTAAAACATAAGAGCTTTAAAGGAATTAATCCCTGGTCATGATACATAGCGAGGTATGCATCAAAATCTTTTCTTCTGTTAAAAGCTGTATCCGCTGAAAGAACGCCTTCAACATCTAAACCTTCTTTTCTTAAGGAATCAACAGCAGGCTGGATTATATCAATTTCTTCAGTTCCTATGTTTCCCCCATCACCTGCATGGGGATTAAGTCCTAAAACGGCTATTTTTGGGTTCTGGATTCCGAATTTTTCTTTAAGTTCTTTTACTAAAAGCTTTACTTTGAGTCTTATACCTGTAAATGTAATTTTTGAAGGAACATCTTTTAAAGGAATATGGGTTGTCATAAGAGCAACTTTCAACTTATCACATAAAAGCATCATTATATAATCAAAAACTTTAGCTTTATAGGCGAGGTAATCTGTATGTCCTGCAAACTGAAAACCAGCTTCCATCGTGTATTTTTTTGATATAGGTAGTGTAACTATAGCGTCTAACTGGTTCTTAAGTATATCGTTGGTTGCCGCACCAAGATATGATATTGAGGCTTTCCCTGATTCTACAGAAGGCTTACCAGGTTCAAAATGTTTATCATACATATTTATAATATAGAAGCCTTCTGTAGAAGCTTCTGTCGGAAAAAGAATCTCTTTTAAATCTATATTTTCACCTACTAATTTTTCCGCTGCTTCTATAACACCTTTGCTACCATAAATAATATAAATCGCTTTTGGAAGTTTTTTGAGGGATTTTACTAAAATCTCAGGAGATATACCTGTAGGGTCACCTAAGGTAATCCCTATTTTTTTCACCATACGATAACCTTGTTGGCTTTTTCTATAATATCTATAATATCGTCATAGGAGAGAAGCTTATCTTCAGGAATTTTTATATTCCTTGCCTCAGCGTCTTCTCTACAAGCTGCCCAGTTTTTTTCATCTGAAGGTGTTCTCAGTACAGCATCCTGTATAAGAATGATATAATCCTCTTCTTCTAACATTTCTATTTCAGGGAAATCAGCTGGTCTTTTTATAAGCCACACTGTATTCACCATGTCAGAACTACCTCAGCTTCCTTAATAAGTTCAGCAATAGAGTCTTTTGGAAGTTTTTTCACCTCTACTGGCCAGCTTTTAAGCATAAGTCCCCTTTCCCTTAGGGCTTCTTCTTCAGCAATTATTTCAGCTTCCATCATTCCAAGAGCTTCTATTGATTTGTCAAAAGGTTCTATACCTATTTTTTTAGGATTCCAGTCTGTCAGTGTATAAACGCCATCCTTCATAAAAATAACTTTTGTTTTATGTTCCATAGATATCCCAACTGCAAGTCTTAAAGCTTCAAAAATCTTCCAGCTAAAAGGATTTGATTTTATCAAGACAATAACGTTTTTCTTAGCCACTTTTTACCTCATCAATCAAATATAAGAACTTTGTCAGCTTCAGACATCAACTTTGACAAACCATACATACTACTACTTTCAGCCCAGCTTTCAGGTTGTATTTTTCTTTGTTCTGCATTGTGTGCACAGTAATAAACTTCTAAGCCTTTCTCATGGAGCTTTTTTATCTCTTCTCTTAATAAACAGTACTCACCATTTGCCATAAAAAATATTCTTGTTTTGTGATTTCTTTTTAATGAAGATTCTGCAAGTTTAACAACCGTATTGAAATCGTGGGAGTATGGATTACTGGCCATTATTATCAGAAGATTCATTTCACCTTCCTTACAATTACTTCCCAGAGATTTTCACCTATCTCTTTAACCTCTATTACTTCCTGACCTTCTTCTCTCATGCTCTTTGGTACATTCTCAACGGATGGTTTGTAATCAAGGATTACCCTTAAAACCTGTCCAGGTTCCATCTGTTCAAGAATTAGCTTGCTCTTAACAAACGTAAACGGACAAACTTCGCCTTTTAAATCTAACTCTCTATCAACTTTTACTTCTGCCATTTACCTTCCCCTCTAAAAATGAACATCACAGGATTGTTCGTACTCTATTAACTCTTTGACAGTTGGATTTTCCCCACATAGAGGACATTTTTTATCTTTTCTAAGTTTTACTATATTAAATTCTGTTGTTAATGCATCAAATATTAGAAGTTTACCTATAAGAGGTTCTCCTATCTCAAGAATTAGCTTCAATGCCTCATTTGCCTGAAGCGTTCCCATTATTCCACCTACAACACCTAAAAGACCTGCTTCCTGACATGATGGAACCAATCCAGGAGGTGGTGGCTCAGGGAATAAACATCTGTAACATGGTGAATGTTCTTTATCCCTGTAATCAAAAGTTGTAAGCTGACCTTCGAACCTTAAAATAGCTGCTGATACAAGGGGCTTACCTAAGAAATAACAGGCATCATTAACTAAGAATCTTGTAGGGAAGTTATCAGAGCCATCAAGGACAACATCGTAATCCTTAATAATATCCATTACATTTCCTTTGTGTATTCTCTGATTGTACGCCACAACTTTTACATCAGGATTAAGAGCTTCAAGTGTCATTTTTGCAGATTCTACTTTTGGTACGCCAACTCTTTCTGTGTTGTGGAGTATCTGTCTCTGGAGGTTTGAAAAATCAACCACATCAAAATCAACTATCCCTATTGTCCCTACACCTGCAGCAGCAAGGTAGTAAAGGGAAGGTGAACCAAGTCCTCCAGCACCAACAACCAAAACTTTTGATTTTAAAAGTTTTTCCTGACCTTTTCCCCCAACTTCAGGGAGTATTATATGTCTGCTGTACCTTTTTATCTGTTCCTCTGTAAACTGAAAAGACATCAAACCACCTCAGTTATTAGTTTAAATAGAAACATATATAATATACATTTTCATTTCTCTATACAACATGATAACTGTTAGACTAACCTTCTTTTTTCTCTAATTTTTCAAGTATTTTTGTATAACCTTCTATAAGGTCTCCAAGGTCAAATCTAAATCTGTCTTTGTCAAGACTTTCTCCGGTTTTCATATCCCAGAATCTGCAAGTGTCAGGTGATATTTCATCAGCAAGAACTATCTCACCATTTTTTCTTCCAAACTCAAGTTTAAAATCAACTAAAAGTATTCCCTGTTCTGCCATAAATTCTTTTAAAATATCGTTTATTTTCAATGCAAGTTCTTTCATTTTTGAAACTTCTTCAGGTTTGGCAAGTTCCATAGCGTATATGTGTTGCTCACATATTATAGGGTCGTGGAGCTGGTCGTTTTTTAAATAAAACTCAACTAAAGGAGGTTTAAACTCCTTCTTTTCCGGTATTCCCAATCTTTTTACTATTGAACCTGCAGCAACGTTTCTTACAACAACCTCCACAGGTATTATGTCCACTTTGTAAATAAGCATTTCTCTATCAGAAATCTGTTTTATGAAATGTGTAGGAATTCCTTTTTCATTTAATAACTGGAAAAAGAAAGATGCTATTTTGTTGTTTAGGACTCCTTTTCCTTCAATTGTTGCTTTTTTCACAGCATCAAAAGCTGTTGCTGAGTCCTTGTAGTATGCTATAACCTTATCAGGTTCATTTGTTGCATATATAATTTTTGCTTTCCCTTCATAAAGTTTTTCTCTCTTTTCCATCCTCTTCTCCTTAAAGGTTTTCATTTGCTATAGAGCTAAAGTATCTGTAAGATTTTTCCTGACTTATCATCTCAAAAATTGAGTTTGCCTGTTCTTTATTTCCCTGTTTCTTTAGTATATAAGCTGTTAAAAGCTGGGCAGATACGTAGTTGTAGTACTTTCTATCTATATTACCTAATATTCTTAAAGCTTCATCATCATTTCCTTTTTCATGGCTAATATATGCCTGGTATTCGTTGTATCCAGATTTTAACTGGTCTGTTTCAACTAAAGATTTTAACTGCTTTGATATATTCTCAGTCTCCAATGGATTTTTATCTTTGTTCATATCTATCTCATAAGATAAAACTAATTTCATAAAAGGTGTATCTTTGTATTTAGATTTAAACTCAGAAATAAGTTTTTTTGCAATCTGGTCATTATCAGATTCGTATGCGATTTTTATCTGGTATGCAAGTTTTGACGCCTGGTTGAGAACCTCTTTCTCTTTTTCTTTTACTGTAAACAAAACAACTATACCTGCTATTAAAACTATAAAGCCTCCAATGATAAAGAGTTTATACTTTTTTAGCTTATCTAAAATCATAAAAACTTTATATTCAAACTCTAAATCAACATCCTCTTCAAATGGTAGGTCTTTATTTTTTTTGGATGCCACTATTTTTCCCCTTTAAAAAATTTTTAATTAGAGTATTATACTAAGATTTTACTTATG
The DNA here is from genome assembly GCA_964439255.1 of uncultured Aquificales bacterium. Taxonomy (GTDB): domain Bacteria; phylum Aquificota; class Aquificia; order Aquificales; family Hydrogenothermaceae; genus JAADDV01. Next base: position 1,490 of record CAYTOE010000094.1, on the reverse strand, counting down.
TATGTAGAGAAAATGGAGTAAAAATGGAGAAAGGGGAAATTTCTAAAAAGGAAGCTTTAGAGTACCATAAAAACTGCAAACCTGGAAAATTAGAGGTTATTCCTTCTAAACCTTCCAATACGAAAAAAGATTTATCTTTAGCCTATACACCAGGAGTGGCATATCCCTGTCTTGAGATAGAGAAAAATCCTTTAACCGCTTATGATTACACAAATAAATCAAATCTTGTTGCAGTCATAACAAATGGAACTGCTGTTCTTGGACTTGGAAATATAGGTGCCTTGGCAAGTAAACCTGTAATGGAAGGTAAAGCCGTTTTATTCAAAATTTTTGCAGATATAGATGTGTTTGATATAGAAATTGAAGAAAAAGACCCAGATAAATTCTGCGACATAGTAAAAGGTATCTCTAAAACCTTTGGTGGAATCAATCTTGAGGATATAAAAGCTCCTGAATGCTTTGAAATAGAAACTCGTCTAAAAAAAGAACTTGATATACCTGTTATGCATGATGACCAGCATGGGACAGCCATAGTTTCCGCCGCTGCTTTATTAAATGGTTTAAAAATAGCTGGTAAAAAAATAGAGGAGATTAAAGTTGTAATAAATGGTGCTGGAGCAGCTGCCATCGCATGTGGAAAACTTTATAGAGAGTTAGGAGTTAAAGAGATTTATATGTTTGATAGGAAAGGTTTGATTACAAAAAGTAGAGGAGATTTAAACAGATATAAATCTGAATTTGCTGTAAACACAGAGAAAAAATCCCTTGAAGAAGTAATTAAAGGTGCAGATGTTTTTCTTGGTCTTTCTCAGGGAAATATACTCACTGAAAAAATGGTTTTATCAATGGCAAAAAACCCTATAATCTTCGCTCTCGCCAATCCTTTTCCTGAAATACTTCCAGAAGTTGCTCATAAAGTCAGAAAGGATGTAATAATCGCAACAGGAAGAAGCGACTATCCAAATCAGATTAATAATGTTCTTGCATTTCCATATATATTCAGAGGTGCTTTAGATACAAGGTCAAGGAATATAAATAAAGAAATGATTATCTCAGCAGTAAACGCCATAGCACAGATAGGTGAAAAAAAGGATAAGCTTATTCCTTCACCTTTTGATGAAGAACTTCTCGTTGAAGTTTCTTCTGCTGTTGCTGAAGCTTCTGTAAAATCAGGTTCTGCAAAGATAAATAGGTTTTCTTTAGAAAGTTATAAACAAAAGCTTAAAGAAAGGGTAGAAAAACTGAAAAAGATTTCCTTCCCCTGTTAGAATTTTGATATAGATTTAAATTTAGAAAGGAATAATCAATGAAGAAACTACCAATAGGAATACAAAGCTTTACAAAAATAAGAGAAGAAGGATATTACTACGCAGATAAGACTCCATTTGTAAAAAAACTTGAAGATGGTGGATACTTCTTTTTAAGCCGACCAAGAAGATTTGGAAAATCCCTATTTTTAGACACACTAAAAGAAGCATTCAGCGGAAATA
>CAYTOE010000093.1:0-6797 GCA_964439255.1 uncultured Aquificales bacterium | reverse complement strand
AACACAGTTAAAGCTGTTTTTGATGCTCTCCTTCAGGTAAGATCTCCCGAACAGGACCACCTGCAACAACACCAGTACCTCTTCTTGCTGGTTTTAATAGAACGACGGCAGATTCGTATCTACCTATAACATCATGGGGTATAGTCCCTTCTATAAGGGGAACTTTTATAAGGTGTTTTTTTGCATCAGCAATAGCTTTTGCTATTGAAGGTGGAACCTCATTTGCTTTTCCATGTCCAAATCCAACATGACCATTTTTATCTCCCACTATTGCAAGTGTAGAGAATGAAAACCTTCTTCCACCTTCTACAACCCTTGTGGTTCTTCTAATTTCAACAACCTTTTCTTCAAGGGTTAATTCTGCTGGGTTTATTGGTTCAATTTTTTGTCTTTCTTCTATTAATGCTTCAATTTTTCTGTATCCCATTACATCACTCCTTTAGAATTTGAGTCCTTTTTCTCTTGCTGCTTCTGCAAAAGCTTTTACTTTACCGTGGTAAATAAAACCACCTCTATCAAAAACAACATTTTCAATACCTTTCGCGAGAGCTTTTTCTGCTATGAATTCACCTAATTTTTTAGCCATTTCGATATTTTTTCCACCTCTTACCCCATACTTTTCAACAAAATCTTTATCTATTGTTGAAGCAGATAAGAGGGTATGTCCCTTTTCATCATCTATTATCTGAACATATAAGTTGTTTAAACTTTTAAAGAAAGCCATTCTCGGTCTTTCTGCTGTTCCAAAAACTTTTTTTCTTATTCTTTTATGTCTTATTATTCTTTTTTCTCTTCTTGTTTTTACCGCCATTTTTCCTTTACTCCTCACCTAAGGGTTTTTATTTTTTACCTACTGATTTACCAGGTTTAAGTTTGAGGACTTCATCTTTGTATCTTATTCCTTTGCCTTTGTATGCATCAGGTTTTCTAAATTCTCTTATTTCTGCTGCTACCTGTCCAACTTTTTGTTTATCTATACCGGAAACTTTTATTGTATTTCCATCTACAGTTATCTGTATGTCTGCTGGTGGTTCGTATATTATTGGATGTGAATAACCAAGTTGAAGCTCTAACGTTTTACCTTTCATGGCAGCTCTGTATCCTATACCGTGGATTTCAAGTTCAACAGTAAAACCTTTTGATACACCTTCAACCATATTTGCCAGGAGAGCTCTTGTTGTTCCATGGATAGCTCTCATAAATGAAGAATCATCAGGTCTTTCAACAATAACCTTATTGTCTTCTACCTTTATTGTTAACTTCGGATTAAAATCAGCTTCTAACTGTCCTTTTGGTCCTTTTACTACAACATGGTTGTTTCCTTCTACTTTTACCTCAACACCTTGAGGTATATCTATAGGTTTTTTCCCAATCCTTGACATTTAAATCTGCCTCCTTCTATTGATTACCAGATATAGCAAAGAACTTCTCCACCAACTTTTTGTTTTCTTGCTTCCGCGTCGGTTAAGAGACCTTTGTTTGTTGAAAGAATAGCTATTCCTAACCCTTTTCTAACGTAAGGTATGTTATCAACTCCTACATATTTTCTTAATCCAGGTTTTGAAACTCTTCTTAATCCCTGTATAACAGGTCTTGTATTTCTGTTGTCTAAGTATTTAAGTTTTATTATTAATGTTCCTTGATTTCCTTTTTTATTTTCTTCAGAAATTGTAAAGTCCTCTATATAACCTTCTCTTTTCAATATTTCAGCTATTTTTTCTTTCATTTTTGAATGGGGAATATAAACTTCACTTTTCCTTGCTTTCATTGCGTTGTTAATTCTTGCAAGCATATCAGCTATTGGATCAACTATCATTTTCTGCCTCCTTACCAACTGGCTTTTTTGATTCCAGGGATTTCACCTCTTGAAGCTCTTTCCCTGAAGCATATTCTACACATATCAAACTGTCTCATATATCCTCTTGGTCTTCCACATATAGGACATCTTGAATGTTTCCTTGTTTTAAATTTTGGCTTCTTTAAAAAAGCTTTTGCTATTAATGCTTTACGTGCCATATTCTAAAATCCTCCTTATTGGGCTCTAATAGGTAATCCAAGTAATGATAAAAGCCACATAGCTTCTTCATCTGTTTCAGCAGTTGTTTCGATTATTACATCCATACCTCTAATTCTGTCAACTTTATCATAATCAATTTCTGGAAAGATTATCTGTTCTGATATACCAAAGGCATAGTTTCCTCTTCCATCGAAAGACCTTGGGTTTAATCCCCTAAAGTCTCTGACCCTTGGAAGGGCAACAGATATAAGCTTATCTAAAAAGTCCCACATCCTTTCTTTTCTTAAAGTAACTCTTGCACCAACAGGCAAGCCTTTTCTGAGCTTAAAACCAGCTTCTGATTTTTTTGCTCTTCTTATTTCTGGTCTCTGACCTGTTATAGCCATAAGGTCTTCAACAGCTCTATCAAGCTGTTTTATATCCTGAACAGCCTCACCTACTCCCATATTTACAACAATCTTTTTGATTTTTGGTATCTGCATTGGAGATTTATATCCAAATCTTTCCATCAATTTGGGAGCAACTTCTTTTTCGTATTTTTCTCTAAGTCTTGGTTTATGTTTTTCAGCAACCGCCATTATCTTTTACCTCTTACTTTTTTTCTTTTTCCCAGATAATATCTATTGTTTCACCTGTTTTTTTATTGAATCTTTCCTTTATGATTTTATTTCCTTCTTCTCTGTATCTAAAGCCTATTTTAGCTCTTGAACCTGTTTTTTCATCAAAGTAAGCCACATTTGAGATATGGATTGGTCTTTCTATTTCAAATATTCCACCTTCTCTTATTCCTTCAATATGCTTTACATGTTTCTTTCCTATATTTACACCTTCAATTATTACCCTTACATTATTTGGATCTTTTTTGTCTCTTAGTATCTGTTTTATTTTTCCTGTTTTACCTTTTTCTTTTCCTGCTATTACGATAACTGTATCACCTTTTTTCAATCTCGTTTTTACCATCATTTTTTATATTACCTCCGGAGCGAGAGAAACTATTCTGTAAAAACCTTTTGCCCTTATTTCTCTTGCAACAGGGCCTAAAATACGCGTTCCAATTGGTTCGAGGTTGTTGTTTAAAAGAACAACAGCATTATCATCAAACTTTATATAGCTACCATCTTCTCTTGCAACTTCTTTTGCTGTCCTAACAACAACAGCCTTGTAAACTTTACCTTTCTTTGCAGTACCATTTGGTATTGCATCTTTTACAGTTACAGTAATAACATCTCCAAGAGTTGCAAAATCTGTCTGTTTACCGAAATTAACTTTCTTAGGTATACCTATACACTGAACCTTTTTCGCACCAGAGTTGTCAGCTGTATTTAAATAAGTACCTCTACGTATCATTTCCTCTACCTCTTTTTATTGAATAGGTTATCTTTCAAAGGAAAGACAAATTAATATTCTAATATATATATCAATATTTTTCAAGAATTACTTTTGGGGTAGTATTTCCACAACTACCCATCTTTTAAGTTTGGATAACGGCCTTGATTCTCTTATTCTTACAATATCACCAATCTGACATCTGTTTTCTTCATCATGGGCATAGAACTTAGAAGTTTTCTTTATCCTTTTACCGTAAAGTGGGTGTGGAATCTGTCTTTCTACAGCAACAACAACCGTTTTGTCCATTTTATTGCTTACTACTCTTCCTACGAATTCCTTTCTTCCTGATTTTACAGCCATTATTTACCTCCTGCCTGAGAAAGCTCTCTTTCTCTAAGAATGGTAAGAATTCTTGCGATATCTCTTTTAGTTGCTTTTATATCTGATGGTTTTTCTAAACCACCAATAGCATTCTGAAATCTAAGATTCATAAGTTTCTTTTTCAGTTCTGTTAGTTTTTCTTTAAGTTCATCATCTGTTAATTTTCTTAACTCTTCTGCTTTCATGGACTTACACCTCTTCTCTTGCTTTTACTAATCTTGTTTTAATTGGGAGTTTGTGGCTTGCTTTTCTAAAAGCTTCTGCTGCAACGTCTTCTGGAACACCAGAAAGTTCAAAAAGGATATGTCCCGGTTTAACTACAGCTACAAAATGGTCAAGATCCCCTTTTCCTTTACCCATCCTTGTTTCAGCAGGTTTTCTTGTTACAGGTTTATGAGGGAAAACCCTTATCCATACTTTTGCACCTTTTTTTGCTTCCCTAACAATTGCAATACGGGCAGCTTCTATCTGTCTTGAAGTCATCCAGCATGGTTCGAGTGCCTGTAATCCATATTCACCGAAGGCAACGTAGTTTCTTCTGTTAGCCTTTCCTTTCATTCTTCCTCTGTGTTGCCTTCTCCATTTAATCTTTTTAGGTTGTAAAAGAGACATTTATATTTCCTCCTTATTTTTAATTATACTGTGTGAAGTTCTTCTTCTATTTTCTTAAGAACTTCATCTTTCTGTTCAGAAAGTTTATCTCCCTTGTATATCCAAACTTTAACACCTAAAATTCCGTATTTTGTTGAAGCCCTTGCTGTTCCATAGTCTATATCAGCTCTGATAGTCTGGAGAGGCATTCTACCGGCCATAAACCACTCTTTCCTTGCAAGGTCAACACCACCGATACGTCCACCAACCTGAACTTTTATTCCTTTAGCTCCGGCTTTCATAGCATTATCTATAGCTCTTTTCATAGCTCTTCTGTGGGATACCCTTCTCTCAAGTTGAAGTGCTATATCTTCTGCTACAAGTTTTGCGTTTAATTCAGGTCTTTTAACTTCATCAACGTTAACTGTTATTTCTTTCGCTTTTGTGATTGCCTGTAAAACTCTGTTGAGTTCTTCAACTTCTGCACCTTTTCTTCCTATAACAATTCCAGGTTTTGAGGCAAGTATTTTTACTCTGAGTTTTTCTCCTAACCTTTCGATTACTACGTTTGCTATACCTGCCTGTTTGTATCTCTGCTCAATGAAATTTCTTATTTTTATATCTTCATGTAAAAGTTTTCCATAGCTCTGTTTGTCAGCATACCATTTTGATTTCCAATCTTGTGTAGTACCTATTCTAAATCCTATTGGATTTACCTTTTGACCCACGATTTATCCTCCTTTTACTGCCTTTCAGCTAAAGTTATATAAATATGAGAGTATCTTCTTTTTTTAGGGGTTGCCCTACCATAAGCCCTTGGCATGTACCTTTTAAGGATAGGGCCATCCTCTGCTTTTATTTCTTTTATGTAAAGATTGTCTATATCCATATCTTTCATTTCAGCATTGGCTATAGCGCTTTTAAGCAGATTTTCAACTATTCTTGCTGCTCTTTTGTTAAGTTCCTGAAGTATGGCTAAAGCCTGTCCTACATCTTTACCTCTAATAAGATTTATAACCTGTCTCGCTTTTGTAGGAGAAGTTTTAGCGTATCTTAAAATAGCTTTTGCTTCTTTAACCTGTGTAGCTTCTGCCATTTCCTTTCACCTCTTATTTTTTCTTAACTGCTTTAGCAGATTTATCAGGATGTCCTCTGAATGTTCTTGTTAGGGAGAACTCTCCTAATTTATGTCCAACCATTTCTGGCTGTATGTATACAGGTATAAATTTCATACCGTTATAAACAGCTATTGTATGACCAACCATCTCTTCAGTTATTGTACATGCTCTATCCCATGTTTTTATTATTTTTCTTTCACCAGATTCATTCATTTTTCTTATTTTTTTTAGAAGCTTTTCGTTCACATAAGGATTTTTAAATCTTTCGTTCCATTTACCTTTGTATCCCATTCTTATTTACCTCTACGTTTGATTATGAATTTGTCAGAGTACTTAGCACCACGTCTTGTTTTATAACCTTTAGTAGGTTGACCCCATGGAGATACAGGATGTTTACCAAATGTTCTTCCTTCACCACCACCGTGTGGGTGATCAACCGGGTTCATCGCTGTTCCTCTGACTGTTGGTCTTATTCCGAGCCATCTTGCTCTACCAGCTTTACCAAGTTTAATAAGTTCGTGTTCTTGAAGACCAACTACTCCCACTGTTGCCATGCATTTTTTGTGTATAAGTCTTATTTCTCCTGAAGGTAATCTCACCTGTACATAGTCTCCCTGTCTACCTAATATCTGGGCGGACATTCCAGCTGCTCTTACGAGCTGACCACCTTTTCCAGGTGTGAGTTCTATATTGTGAACGAATGTACCTACAGGTATTTTTTCCAATGGTAAAGCATTTCCAACCTTTATTTCTGGTATCTCAGCTCCTTTTTCTATGGCTTCCCATGTTACAGATTGTACTGTATCACCAACTTTTAAGCCTTCTGGCCAGATTATGTACCTTTTTTCTCCATCTGCATAATGGAGAAGAGCAATCCTTGCTGACCTGTTAGGATCGTATTCTATAGCTGCAACTTTTGCTGGGACTCCTGATTTATCCCTTTTAAAGTCAATTATTCTGTAAAGCCTTTTATGGCCTCCACCTTTATGTCTTACTGTTATTCTTCCCTGATTATTTCTTCCAGCTTTTTTCTTTAAAGGAACAACTAACGATTTTTCAGGTTCTTTTTTTGTAATCTCAGAAAAATCGTAAAGAATAGCATGTCTTGTTCCGTTTGTAACAGGTTTTAATTTTCTAACACCCATTTTTATTTCACCTCTATATTAATTCTGCTATGTTTATTGGTTTTTCTGATTCAATTCTAACAATCGCCTTTTTCCATTTTTTTGTATAACCAGGTTTTCCAAAACCAACCCTTTTTTGTTTTGGTTTAACTATCATTGTTCTTACTTCTTTCACTTTTACCCCTAATATCTCTTCAATAAGAAATTTAGCGACAATATACGCAGGGATAATGAAGT
>CAYTOE010000092.1:0-6820 GCA_964439255.1 uncultured Aquificales bacterium | reverse complement strand
AGTGCTAAAAAGTAGTTATATACAAACCTACAGTGTCCAAACTGGATGTTTAGAAAGTGCTGTTGCTCCTTATTTGGATAAAGCCGAAATCTGTATGTGTATTCAGTTATCATAGTTAAATATCTCCTGTAACATTATAATGCAATTTTAAGCTAAAATAATAATTCTGGCTTTCGCCAGTGTGCTGTATCCACCCTTTAAAAAGAGTGGAATTAGCACAAAGTTTTTCTTAAAAATTTAAAAATAATTTATGGAGTATTGATGGACGTATTAGAAGGATTAAACGAAGAACAGAAAGAAGCTGTTATTTACTTTTCATCACCTCTTCTTGTTTTAGCAGGTGCTGGTTCAGGCAAAACAAGGGTTATCACACATAAAATAATGTTTCTTGTAAAAAATATAGGTATTCCTTTAAACAGAATCCTTGCTATAACATTTACAAACAAAGCAGCTCAAGAAATGAAGGAAAGGGTTAAATCTGCCCTTTCAATCCAGGAAGAGCCCCAGTGGATATCAACCTTTCACAGTTTATCAGCAAAAATTTTAAGGATAGAAGCTGAAGCATTAGGATACAATAGAGATTTTATCATTTATGATGAGGAAGACAGTAAAAAAGCTATCAGAGATGTGATTAAGGAACTTGATTTATCAGATGATATTTACAAACCTGAAAAAGTAAAAAACTATATCTCACAAATAAAACAGTATTTAGATGAAAGTATCTTGGATTTTTATTCGATGACAATGCCCCACCTTCCAAAAATTATTGAAAAATACGAAGAGCACCTTGTCCTCAGTAATGCGATGGATTTTGATGACCTTCTTTTGAACGTGGTAAAACTGTTTAAAGAACATCCAGATGTGTTAAAAAAATGGCAGGATAAGTTTGATTATATACTTGTAGATGAATATCAGGATACAAATAAAATCCAGCATGAGATATTAAAGCTTTTAGTTGGAGATAGGGATTGTATAACTGTTGTTGGCGACCCTCAACAGTGTATATATACATGGAGGGGAGCAAATCCTGAAAACATACTTGATTTTGAAAAGGACTTTCCAAACACAAAAGTGATAAAACTTGAAAGAAACTACCGTTCAACAGAAAGTATTTTAGAAACGGCAAATAAAGTTATTTCAAATTCAAAAGGGAGATGGAAAGAAAAAGTTTTAAAACTCTGGACTGATAGAGGAAAAGGAGAAAAACCTGTTCTTGTTGCTTTAGACACAGAAAAACAGGAATCAAACTTTATAGCAAAAAAGATAAAACAGCTCACAAATGAAGGTTATAAATATTCTGACATAGCGATTTTGATAAGAATGTCTTATCTTTCAAGGAACTTAGAAGAGTATATGATGAAATATAGTATTCCGTACCAGATTATTGGTGGACTAAAATTCTTTGAGAGAGCAGAAGTAAAGGATATACTTGCATACCTGAGGTTTGCATTCCAGCCTAAAGATACTCAGGCTTTCAAAAGAATAATAAATCTGCCTCCAAGGGGGATAGGTGAAAAAACTATTCAAAAAATAGCTTCTTTTAAAGAAACAGATTGGCTTCAAGCTTTAAATGACGCCTATGATTCCCTTTCCCCTAAAATACAGATAAAAGTTCAGGAATTTTTAGAGGTTGTAAACACTGTAAGAAAATACGGGAATGAAAAGCCATCTGAAATGGCAAAATATATTTTTGATGCGATAAACTATGAAGATTACCTTGTATCAAAATATCCAAAGGATTGGGAAGACAGAATAGCAAACATAAATGAGCTTTTTAACGCTTTGAAAGAGGTTGAGAGAAGCGGAAAGACATTTTTAGAGTTTTTAGAAGAAAGCTCCCTTTCTCAGGCTCAGGACACTATAGAGGAAAAAAACAGTGTAAAAATTATGACTGTACATGCTTCAAAGGGTCTTGAATTTCCGGTTGTTTTTATTGCTGGTGTTGAAGATGGAATTTTCCCTTCAGGAAGAGCTTTTGAGGATATGGAACAGATGGAAGAAGAAAGAAGGCTATTTTACGTTGCAATAACAAGAGCTAAGGAAAAGGTTTTTCTTACTTTTTCAAAGTTAAGAACTTCTTATGGTTCAAGGTACAATGAAACAAAACCATCAAGATTTCTAAAAGATATAAAAGAAAACCTGAAAATGCTTACTACTAAAAGAGAAACCTCAAGAACACAATCAACGAATAAAGGGAATCTTTCCAGTGGTAAAAATTCTTACTCTTTAAATTCAGATACTTTTTCATTTAAAGTTGGAGAAATGGTAAAGCATGATGTTTTTGGAAAAGGTGTAATAAAGAGTATTGTAGGGAATAATGCTACTGTTATTTTTGGAGATGTTGGAGAGAAAAGGATAAGAATAGATTTTCTGAAAAAGGTTTAATGCTTCTTTTCAAAGGGATAAAATTATTTAATATCAAAAATTTTGAGGTAAAAAGATGCAGATAGGAACACCACTTTCACACAATGCTACAAAAATACTACTTTTAGGAAGTGGAGAATTAGGAAAGGAGTTTACTATTGAAGCTTTGAGGTTAGGTATAGAGGTTATCGCTGTTGATAGCTACGAAAATGCACCTGCACAGCAGGTAGCCCAGAGGCATTACGTTATAGATATGAAAAACGGAAGACAGATAAGAGATATCGTTTACAGGGAAAAGCCAGACTTTATTGTTCCTGAAATAGAGGCTATAGATACTGTTATGTTGCTTGACCTTGAAAAAGAAGGGTTTAATGTTATTCCTTCAGCAAAAGCTACAAACTATACTATGAACAGGATAGGAATTAGAAGGCTTGCAGCTGAGGAAGTAGGTTTAAAAACCTCTGCCTACAGATTTGCTTCAGATATAGAAACATACAAAAAAGCTATTAAAGAGATAGGTCTTCCTGCTGTAGTTAAACCTGTTATGAGTTCTTCAGGAAAAGGACAGAGTATTGTAAGAAAAGAAGAAGAAATAGAACCTGCATGGGAATATGCTCAGAAAAATGCAAGGGGAAAAGGAGGAGAGGTTATTATTGAAGAGTTTATTGATTTTGATTTTGAAATAACCCTCTTAACTGTAAGAACGAAAAATCAGGGAACTCTTTTCTGTGAACCTATAGGACATATTCAGGTTGAAGGAGATTACTGGGAAAGCTGGCAGCCACAACCAATGAGCCCTATTGCCCTTAAAAAAGCAAAAGAAATTGCAAAAAAAATAACAGATGCTTTAGGTGGATACGGAATTTTTGGATGTGAGCTTTTTGTTAAAGGAGATGAAGTCTGGTTTAATGAAATATCACCAAGACCCCATGATACAGGTATGGTTACAATGGTTTCTCAAAATATGTCAGAATTTGAAATACATTTAAGGGCTATTTTAGGTTTGCCTATTGAGATTAAAATGATTGCTCCAGCAGGAGCTTCTTACTGTTTCCATGCAAGAGATTGGGGAGTTGCTCCAGTTTATAAAGGTTTGGAAAAAGCTCTATCTATACCTGACACAAAAATAAGGATTTTTGGAAAGCCAACAACAAGACCTAAAAGAAGAATGGGTGTTGCCCTTGCCACAGGAGAAACAGTAGAGGAGGCAAGGGAAAAGGCAAAAGCAGCAGCTGAAGCTGTACAGGTTTTAGAAGAAGTTTAACGGGACAGGAAATGTTCCAATTCCCTGTCCCACCTTTCTATTTCTATACCAAGTTCCCTTGAGATTTTTTTGTTTGACATTGCTGAAAATTTTGGTCTTTTTGCCGGCAGTTCAAAGATATCAGAAGAAACTGGCTTAATAAACTTATTTATCTTTTTTATCTCGAAGATTTTTTTTGCCCACTCGTATCTTGAAGCATATCCAGAATTTGTTAAATGATAAAGACCTTTAATTCCCATTTTTATCGCTTTTACTGTAATATCAACAATAGTTCTTGTTGAGGTTGGGACAGAAACTTCATCGTTTGCAACTTTTAGATAAGGGTTTTTTTCTGACCAGCTTAAGAGTTTATTTATAAAGTTCTGTTTTCCATCTCCATAAACCCAGCTAACTCTAAACAGAAGGTAGTTTTCTGTTTCTTCCTTTAAAAACTCCTCCCCTAAAAACTTACTTTTACCGTACTCATTAACAGGATTTGGGATATCTTCTTCTGTGTAAAGACCATTCTCTTTCTTCCCATCAAAAACGTAATCTGTTGAGTAATGGACGAAAAAAGCTCCAACTTCCCTTGAGGCTATAGCGAGATTTCTTACACCAACGGCGTTTACTTTTACTGCATTTTTGTAATCTGTTTCAGCTTTGTCAACAAAGTTATAAGCTGCGCAGTTGATAACCACATCTGGACGTAGTTCTTCAAATATTCTTAGAACTTTCATCGTATCAGATATATCACACTGGAAATGACCAAATACAAAAACCTGTTCAGCCTCTTTGTGGGTGCTGAAATATCTGATAAATTCTTTACCTAACTGTCCATCTTTTCCAAATATAAAAACTCTCATAACCCCTTCCCCTGAAAGATGCTTTTTTCTTTCAAATTATATCAGAGGAAGCTTTTATATGCTTATTTTCTGGTTTGTGACGCATATATCAATAACATTTGGTTCAACAATAATAGCTCTTTCTTTTAAATTTTTCCTTTCTATTTCCTCTTTAAAATGTTGAAGAGGCGCTTCTACTTTGACAAACTTTGGTATTGTGTGGAATGTACCGTAATGAATAGGAACAACAAATTCAGCCTTTAAATCTTCAAAAGCCTTAACAGCTTCCCATGGATTCATGTGAACATTCTTTAAAAAAAGGGTTGGCTCATATCCCCCTATAGGTAAGAAAGCTGTATGTATATTAAATGATTTCCCGTATTCTTTAAATCCTTCAAAATAGGCTGTATCACCAGCGAAATAAAATGTTCTGTTTTCAATTTTTATAATGTAGCTAACTGTATCAGTGTTAGGAAAAAGAATTGAACGTCCTTTGTTATGTTTAACAGGTAAAGCTATTATTTCTACTTTGTTATCAAGGTATGTTTCATACCTTTTCAGCTCCAGTATTTTTTTAAAGTACATGTTCCCAAGAACAGGTTTTGTATTTTCTGGGAGAACAACCGTGGAGTTTCTTTTTAACCTTCTTAATGTCCTAACATCAAGATGGTCGTAATGTGCATGGGAAATAAGGATGTAATCAACCTCTGGTACAAGGTCAGGTCTTAAAGCAGGTTTTTGTCTTCTTATACCGAATATATGGGGACTTAAAAAAGGGTCTGTTAAAAACCTTACACCTTTGTAAGAAACTAAAAATGTGGAATGACCTAAATTTGCTATAAAATCCAGATTATGACTTATTGCGTATCTTATCTCCCTGTATATAAAGCTGTATTCATCTAAAATAAAATGCTTATGAAGCTTATAATCCTTTGCTTTTGGCTTCTTCCCAAAGTTTGTCCATATATTCAAGGGACATCTCCTTTAAATCTTTTTTTTCTTCTTTTGCCTTTTTTTCAATATACTGAAATCTATTTATTGTTCTGTCTATAGATTGATGTAAAGCTTCTTCAGGGTCTATACCATAAGCCCTTGCAAGGTTTGTTATTGCTATCAGTACATCCCCAAGTTCATGTTTAATTTCTTCTTTACTCTTTGCCTCTTTAAGCTCTTCTAACTCTTCATTTACTTTTTTCCATACATCTTCAGGATTTTCCCAGTCAAAACCAACTTTAGCCATTCTTTTTTGAACTTTCACAGCTCTTAAAAGAGCCGGCATCCTTGATGGAATCCCTTCAAGTATTGATTCTCTATTTTTTTCTTTTTCTTTTAGCTTTTCCCATTTGTCTAAATGGTCTTTACCTTCCAACTTTTCATAATCCTGACCACCAAAAACATGTGGATGTCTTCTTATAAGCTTCTGTATAAGATGTTTCAAAACATCATTTATATCAAATTTACCTTCTTCCTTTTTAATCTGGGAATGGAAAACAACCTGGAGCAAAACATCCCCAAGTTCCTCAACCATAGCTTCATTATCATCTTTTTCAATAGCCTCTAATAACTCGTAAGCTTCTTCTATAAGGTTATTTTTTATTGATTTGTTTGTCTGTTCCCTATCCCAGGGACATTCTTTTCTAAGTCTTGCCATTATATCAACAAGTTCCTGAAATAGCTTACCTTCTTCTCTGCATTCCTCCATCTTTACCTCCTTTACAGGATTTTTAGTTTATAACTTTATACAATCAATAAATCTGTTTTTATGACTCAAATGGTAGAATATATCCAAAAAAAAGGAAGGTGAAAGATGGAAAATGTATCTGTTGTGAAATATCCAGTATCAGAAAACATTTTAACAAAACTAAGGGACAAAAAAACCCAGCCTCATTTATTTAGAAAATATCTGTCAGAAATAGGTAGGATTCTTCTTTTTGAAGCTTTAAAAGATGAAAAAGTTATAGAAAAAGAGATTGAAAACTGGATAGGGAAATACAGATTTCCGGTTTTAGAAGAAAATAGATTTGTTTTTGTTCCTATTTTGAGAGCAGGATTACCTATGCTTGATGGTGTTCTTGAGGTTCTGAACAATGCTCAGGTTGGCTTTTTAGCGTTAAAAAGGAATGAAGAGACTCTTGAAAGTGTTCTTTATTATGAAAGGGTTCCTGAGCTCCATAGAAAGACGGTAATAATACTTGACCCTATGGTTGCTACAGGTGGTTCCCTTGAGTATGCCATAAATGTTTTAAAAGAAAAAAAGCCTGAAAAGATAATCTCTTTAAATGTTGTTGGAGCACCTGAAGGTCTAAGGAGAATCTCAGAAAAACACCCTGATGTGAAGATTTATATAGCAAGTATTGATAGAGGGCTTAAT
>CAYTOE010000091.1:0-6840 GCA_964439255.1 uncultured Aquificales bacterium | reverse complement strand
CTCTGGTCTATACAGGAAACATGGGCTACAAGGTTTTTTCTTAATATATCATACGCTCTCCTTGCACCAACAGGAATAGGAAAAACAACATTTGGTCTCGTTCTGTCAAAATATCTTAAGGATAAAGAAAATAAAAAGTCATACCTTATATTCCCAACACAGATGCTTGTAAATCAGGCACACGAAAGACTTGTCTCCTTTGGCGTTCCTGAAGAGGATATTCTTGCCTACACCTCAAAATTTGCAAAAACGAAGAAAAAACAGGAAGAGTATAAGGAAAGAATAAAAAACAACGATTTTAAGATACTTCTCACTACAACAATGTTTTTATACAAAAATATAGATATTATCCCAAAAGGGGAGTATGGACTTGTTTTTGTTGATGATGTTGATAGTATTCTGAAAACGGCAAGGAATATAGACAAGGTTTTAATGCTCCTTGGATTTTCACAGGAAGAGATAGACTACACCCTGAAGTTTATAACATTCAAACAAAACCTTTTCAAAAAAGGACAGCCTACAGAGGAAGACTGGGAGCTTTTCCAGAGATGGCAGGCAAAAGTTCAGAAAATAGCCGAAAAAAGAAAAGGGGTTCTGATAGTTTCCTCTGCAACATCAAATCCCCGTTCAAAAAGGGTAAATCTTTTCAGAGAGCTCCTTGGATTTGAGGTTGGAAGACCTTCCCTGACACTCAGGAATATTGAAGATGTTTATGAAAAACCAGAAAAAGTATGGGAAAGAAGCGTTGAAGTATTAAAAAATCTCGGGAAAGGTGGGCTGGCATTTTTATCTTCCTCAGAGACCAGAGAAACCCTTGAAAAATACGTGGAGTTCCTGAACAAAAACGGTATAAATGCAGTTTCTTATGAAGATTTAATGGACAGGTTAGAAGAGTATAAAGAAGGTAAAATTCAGGTAGCTGTAGGTTTTGCAAGTTATAGGAACCCCCTTGCAAGGGGAATAGACCTTCCTGATGTTATAAGATACGCTGTTTTTGTAGGAGTTCCAAAGCTCCAGTTCAATATCAGGTTTGAGGAGGAGTATATCCACCTTTACTATTTTATGCTTTCCTTAACTCCATTTTTAGCAAGAAAAAAACTCCTTGACCCTTTAGAGATAAGAGAGCTTTATCAGGATATAGAGTTTTTAAGAGTTTATGCCTTTATCTCCCCAGAGAAGCTTCAACCTGAAAAACTTGAAAGAATGAAGCAGATACAGGAAAAAGTGAGAAAGATAATTGAAAGACCTGAGGTATTTGAGGCAGTTCAAAATTCTCCAGAAATAACCCTGAGAAAAGAAGGGGATACATTTATCCTCACAACTGCAGATGTTACTGGATATGTTCAGGCTTCTGGAAGAACATCAAGGCTTTATGCAGGAGGTCTTACAAAAGGGCTTGCATATCTTCTCGTTGATGATGATAAGGCATTTTACTCTCTCCAGAAAAAGGTAAGATGGTTCAGTGAGGACATAGTATTTAAGCCTGTTGAAGAGGTTAATCTGAAGGAAATACTGAAAAAAATTGATGAGGACAGGGAAAAGGTAAGGAAGGTTTTAAAAGGGGAGCTGATAGCTGAAGAAAGACAATCTTTCCTTACAACAGTTGTTATTGTTGAATCCCCCAATAAGGCAAGAACAATAGCAAACTTTTTTGGAAAACCCCTCAGAAGAAGGCTAAAAAACTTAGATGCCTATGAGATAGCTATAGGAGATAGATTTTTAACAATTGTTGCAAGTAAAGGGCATGTTTACGACCTGAATAAAGAGGAGTATTATTTTGGAGTAAAGAAAAACGGAAAGTTTGTTCCATTATTTGAGCCGATTGATGAAAGCAAAAATGAAATTATAGAAAGTATTAGAGAGCTTGACCTTGAGGTAAATGAGATATTCATTGCAACTGACCCTGACACAGAAGGGGAAAAAATAAGCTACGATCTGTATCTGAACTCTTCCCCTTACAACTACAACATAAAAAGAGCAGAGTTCCATGAAGTAACAAAAAGGGCTTTCTTAGATGCTATACACAACTACAGGGATTTTGATGTAAATCTCGTAAAAGCCCAGCTTGTCAGAAGAGTTGCTGATAGATGGATAGGTTTCACAATATCCCAGTATATACAGAAGAAACTCCATAGACACTGGCTTTCTGCAGGTAGAGTTCAGACTCCAGTTTTAGAATGGATAATAAACAGGACAGATGAAGCAAAACAAAAAATAGCTATAGTCAGGGTTGAGATAAATGGATATCCATTTGAGTTTACATTTGAAGACAAAAAACAGGCAAAATGGTTTTATGAGCATCTTGAGTTTGTGATTATCAAAGCCATTGAAAAACAGGAAGAAAAACTCTTTGTTAAACCATTTACAACAGATACCATGCTTTCAGAAGCTGCAAGGGAGCTCAGGTTCTCACCCCAGGATACAATGCAGTATGCCCAGGATCTGTTTGAGGCTGGACTGATCACATACCACAGAACAGACAGTATAAGAGTGTCTGAAGCAGGAGTTTTTGTTGCAAAAGAGTATATAACAGAAAACTTTGGAGAGGAGTATTTTCATCCAAGGACTTTCTCTAAAGCAGGTGGAGCCCATGAGTGTATAAGACCTACAAGACCTGTTGATGCAGATGATTTAAGGTCTATGATTTTCACAATGAATATTCAGGGTATAACAAGAAATCATATAAGGCTTTACGACCTTATTTTCAGAAGATTTATGGCTTCACAGATGAAAGAAACAGTTGTTGAAAAAACAAAATTTGAAGTAAGGGCTTTTGATGAGGTTATAGAGGAAGATGTTCTGACAAAAATAATTGAGCATGGATACGACCTTATACTTCCAGTTAAGGTTTATGAAATACCTGAAGGAAAAATAGATGTAAAAGACAAAAAATCTTACCATCTAAAGCCAAAAGTTCCTTACTACACATTTGCAACGGTTATTCAGGATATGAAAGAAAAAGGAATAGGAAGACCTTCAACCTATGCTGTAACAGTCCAGAAACTCCTTGACAGACATTACATAATAGAAAGAAGGGGATATCTGTTCCCTACAAAACTTGGAAGAACAGTGATGGCTCTAATAAAGGAAAGGGAAGATATATACAGATTTGTTAATGAAAACTACACAAAAGAGCTTGAAGAAATAATGGATAAAGTTGAAAAAGGAGAAGCAGACTACCAGAAAGAGCTTGAAAAACTTTTTGAAGAGCTTGAGAAGAAAAAATTGTTTTTCAAAGTTGAATTAGGAAAGTATGCCTATGAAGAGTGATTTTAGGCTAATTTTAAAATGTAAATATAAGACAATATAGAAAGCAAGATAAATATGTATTGCTTACACTTTCCTCTTGATTTCTTGTAATAGTCTTTTAACTTATATTCTGGTATTAGAAACCATATGGTTATAAATGGAAAAAATACTGCATATAAAAAATTTAATTTTAGGTATAGGGATATTGGAGATGAAGATTTTGAGAGTTGACAGAAATGAATTTTATCCTGAAGGTATAAAATATTCCTTGGTATTTGTAAGGCAACGGGAAGATGGAAGTTTTGATAATGAGTTTTTGAGATACGACAATTATAATAGGGAAGGACACCATAAACACATAAAGGGCAAGAAATACAGATATGAGTTTAAGGATATAGACACTTTAATTTTTGATTTTAAGTATGACTTATACACTCTTTTAAAAGAAGAAGGGATAGAGATAGATATATTTTAAGGAGGTAAACTAAATGAGAACTCTGGAAATAAGGATAGAAACTTTAAAAGACAGTTTAGATAAATTTAAAGAAGCATTTAATAGATTAAAAACTGGAGAGAAAGTAGAGAAAGAGGAATACATAGCTGTATCTTCAATAGAGGAACTAAATAAATTGTTATCTCCAAAAAAAATTCAAATGTTAAATTTTCTAAAAGAAAACAAAGTGGATTCTATTAATGAACTGTCAAAAAAACTTGGTAGAGATTACAAAAATGTCTATTCAGATTTAAAATTATTTGAGAAACTGGGAATTATTAAATTTGAAAGAAAGGACAGAAAACTAATTCCAAAAGTTTTATACGATGAAATAGAGGTTAAAGTGCCTTTACATAGCTAAGAAAAAAGTGTTTCTATCAGATAAACCTCTGCTAAAAAGCATTTTCATAGTTACTATAGAATTAAAAAAATATTCAAAAAGCTTACAACAGACTAGGGATAGGATTTAGGAACAGCTTTCTATACTATTAAGGATAGAATTTAGGGGAACTATTTACCTCCTTTTTTATCTCACTTATTTTTACACAGTTTGATAACCAATTCCTAAAAATACTAAATAAACCTTAATAAACAGAAAACAGCACAGGTAAGTTTGATGCATTTGAATAATAGTATAAATTTAATAAAAAATATTTTTTTGCCTCTTCTTTAGCTATTTTATCGCAAAGCTCATTTTCCTTATGCCCCGCGTGGGCTTTTATCCAGTTTGGTTTAACTTTGTGTTTTTGCAGTAAGTTAAAAAGTTCCTGCCACATTTCCTTATGGGCTATCTCTTTTTTTGAGCTTGTTCTCCAGCCGTTTTTTGCCCATCTATAAATCCAGTCCTTTAGAGATTGGACAACATAATTTGAATCAGTGAAAAGTTCAACCTCGCAAGGCTCTTTTAAAGCTTTAAGACCTTCCAAAACAGCTTTTATCTCCATTTCATTATTTGTTGTGTTTCTTTTCCCACCTTTGATTATCTTCTTATGCTTATTGTAAATAAGCAATGCACACCAACCACCTGCTCCAGGGTTTCCCAGTGATGAACCATCAGTGAAAAGCTTAACCTTTTTCATCAAACAACTTTTCCAAGAGATGGTCTTGATTCAAGTAGCTTTTTTGTGTATGGATGTTTTGGATTATCAAAAATATCAAACACATCTCCTTCCTCTACTATCTCTCCTTTGTATATAACAAGAACTCTATCTGCAACTTCAGCAACAACACCCAAATCATGGGTTATAAGTAGCATAGATATATCATTTTTTTCTTTCAGGTCTTTAAATAACTTCAGTATCTGTGCTGAAACAGTTACATCAAGAGCTGTTGTAGGTTCATCAGCCAACAGGATTTCAGTTTTATTTGCTATAGCTATTGCTATGACAACTCTCTGTTTTAAACCACCTGAAAGCTCATGGGGATACTGGTAAAAACGCCTTTCAGGCTCTGGTATATGGGCTTTTTCCATAGATTCTATAGCAAGCGATTTTGCAGTCTCTTCATCTATATTCTGGTGTGCCTTTATTACCTCTAATATTTGTTCTCCAACAGTCAGAAGAGGATTAAGTACCGCTGAAGGTTCTTGAAAGACCATGGATATTACATTTCCTCTTATATTCCTCATCTGTTTTTCATTTAAAGATAAAAGATTTTCCACTTTTGTTTTATCTGTATGCAGGCTTATTTCTCCTGAAACGGAAGAGTATTTTGGAAGCAAATTCATTATAGAGTAGCATGTAACGCTTTTACCTGAACCAGATTCACCTACAAGGGCAACAATCTCATTTCTAAAAATATTAAAGGATATACCCTTGAGCGCTTGAATTGTCTGGTTTTCAATATGAAAGGAAACTTTTAGATTTTTGACAGAAAGGACAGGGGAATTTTTCTTATACATCCCCCATCCTCCTTAAAAACCTCAATTTTTATTTATCTTTTCCTTTAAGTATATTAGGCATTTCCTCTTCTGTAAGTATATCAAGTATTTTTTCAATCTGTTCAGCCTGCATATATCCAGAAACGGTTAATCCTTTAGGGAATATTATAGTTGGTGTTCCAGTAACTCCAGTAGCTCTTGCAAACATGAAGTTCTGTCTTAAAGCTTCGTTAACATCTTTTCCTTTACATTCTCCCTTAAGTTCAAGTTCACTTAACTTCTGCTGGTCTCTGCTTCTTACAGCCTTAAAGGACTCTTCTAAAAGTTCTGCTTTTTTCTTCATATCATTTTGACATGTTATATTTGCAGCTATACCTGAAGCGTGTTTGTGAAACTGAAGTGGGAACAGTATAACTTCAACTTTAAGGTCTTTTCTTTTCTTTAGGAGTTTATTTAACTCCTCATCAAGTTTAGCACAGAAAGGACATTCAGGGTCATCAACTATGTATATTGTTGTTTTTCCTTTTGGATTTCCTAAAACTACTGTTGCATCTTTATTTTCTGGTAAACCTTTTAAATCAGCTATTTTTATATCGTTGAATCTTGGTCCTAAAACATTTTTTAATTTTTCAACTTTGTCTTTTCCTATATATTTAGCGATTTCTTTTTTCCTTTCTTCGATAGCCTGCTGAGTTAAATCTTCACCCCTTTTTCTTGTGTAGTTTTCTTTAGAAGATATATTTATTACATTTCCCATAACAAGATAAGAGAGTGTACAGTCAACAAAAACAGGGAATCTCCTTCCATTTACATCAACATCAACTTCATAAAGACTTTTAATAGGTGAAGGTCCAACATCTATTATTTTAACACCACCTTTTAAAAAAGCTTTTAAAACATTTGTAGCTTTCTCTACCGTAAACTCCTTCAAAGGAACACATTTTGTGTTTTCTTTTGTTATTACTGCTTCAACAACAGGTTTTTCTGCTGCCATTGCGCCAGTGGTAAATACAGCAGCGCTGACCACCCCCAGTATTAATTTCTTTTTAAACATTTCTTCCTCCTGAAATTTTTATTTTCCATTATTAAATGTTTAACTGTGTGAAATTTCTATGAAACAACGATTTCTATAAGTTTCTTAAGTTTTTCTTCATCTTCTAATACTTCCCTATCAGACACAACTATTCCACCTGGAAGTATTAAAGCAGGTGTCATCTTT
>CAYTOE010000090.1:0-6929 GCA_964439255.1 uncultured Aquificales bacterium | reverse complement strand
GGTTCAGGAAAAAGTAATATTGGCGATGCAATCGTTTTTGCCCTTGGACTTGCAACAGCAAAGTCAATGAGAGCCCTTAAACTATCCGACCTTATTTTCTCCTCTAAAGGAAAATCTGCAGAGTTTGCAGAAGTTGAGGTTATTTTTAAAAATGAAGGAGCTTTTCCTTTAAATGATGATGAAGTCAGAATTTACAGAAAGGTTGAGCACAACGGAAAATCTTTATACAAAATAAATGGACGACCCGCGAAGCATTATGAAGTTGAGGAGCTTTTGTCTTATGCAGGAATACCACCGCAGGGGTACAACATCGTTACTCAGGGGGATATATTTAGATTCATAAAAATGACCCCTTCAGAGAGAAGAGATCTTATATCAGAAATCGCAGGGATTACAGAATATGAAGAGAAAAAAGAGAAAGCATTAAAAGATTTAGAAGAAACAGAAGAAAAAATACAGTCTGCAAAATTAGTCCTAAAGGAAGTAAAATCAAATCTGAAAAAACTTGAAGAAGAAAAAGAAAACGCCCTTTTAGCCTCACAGCTTGAAGAAAAAATAAATGTGATAAAAGAAGAAATAAAAGGTGTAAAACTGTTCCATCTTAACAATCAGCTTTCTAAAGCTGTATCTGAACTTGAAGAGATAGAACAGAAAATTCAGGAATTTTACACAAAAAAAGAACAGTCTGTAGAAAAGCAGAAATCTCTCTTATCAAAAATAAAAGAGGTAGAAGACAGATTAAACAAGCTCCAGGAAAGTCTTCTTCCTGTAAAAGAGAAGGAAGGGTCTATAACCGCTGAGATAAGAACATCATCTGATAAAAAATCAGAATTAGAAAAAGAGATAGAAGCGTTAAAGGAACATCTAAAAGAACTCCACAGGGAAAAAGAAGAAAAGATAAAAGAGGTTTTGAAGGTTGAAGATGAGATAAGAAAACTAAAAGAAAAACTTCCAGAGATTGAAAAAGCTTTGGAAAAAGCTGAAGAAGATTTAGAGGAAAAAAACAGAAAGCTAAAAGAGATAGAAATAGGTGGAAGTAAAGCAAAAATAGACCTTGGTGAGATAGAAAAAGAAGAGAAAAAACTAAAAGATAAATATTCAAACCTTGAAAAAGAAAAAATAAAACTTGTCCATGAAGTTCAGAAAATAACAGAGAAGGTACAGGAATACAGAAAAGAGATAAAAAAACTTGAAGAAGAAGTGGAAAATCTGAGAAAATCCCAGTCTAACATAAACTCTTTTACAAAAGACCAGGAGAAAAAGTTAAAAAGTCTTCAAAGCGAAATAACAAGGTTAAAACTCAGAAAAGAGACATTAGAAAGAAAACTGAAAGAAAATAGAGAAAAGAAAGAAAAAAATTTCCAGAGATTAGCAGAGGTTTTAGCTCATCTTTCACAGATGAGAGAGGACAAAGTTGTATCTGTTATCAAAAATATACCTGGTGTTTACGGACAGGTTGCAGACCTTATCACACTGAAAGACCCTGAACTATCTAAAGGTATAGAAGCGGCAGGAGGAGGAAGGTTAAGGAATATCGTTGTTGAAGATGACAAAGTGGCAGAAGAGTGTATAAAACGTTTAAAGGAAAGCAAAGCTGGAAAGGCTACATTCATTCCACTGAACAGAATAAGAGTTTCCAAGCCTTCAAGACCACCTTTAAGAGCCGGCGTTATAGGTCTTGCTGTAGATTTTATTGATTATGATAAAAGTATAGAAAAGGCAATTCTATACGTTTTCGGAGATACTGTTCTTGTAAATGATTTTGATGCAGCAAGGGGACTTGGAATAGGAACATTTAGAATGGCAACTGTTGATGGGGATATATTTGAGAAATCCGGAACTATTACAGGTGGTTCCGACAGGGGAAAAGGAGGTCTTTTAGGGAAGAGCTCACTGCAGCAGGAAAAGGAAAGGTTGGAAAGAGAAGATGAAAAGCTCAAAGCTGAAGAAGGGATGATGGAGGAGGAGATTAAAAAAATAAGTGTAAAGCTTCAGGAAACAGAAAGGGAGATAATCAAGCTCCAGAGTGAAAATAAATCTGTTTCAGAGAGAAAAAAAGAGATAGAAAACAGAATACAGTCTGATATAAGCAGAATAAACATACTTGAAGAAGAGGTAATAAATCTTAAAAAGAAAGAATTTGAAATAGAAAACAGACTTGAGAAATTAGAAAAAGAGCTAAAAGAAACTGAGATTTTACTTGCTAATACAGGAGAAAAAAAGAAAAAAATACTTGAAAGATTAGAAAATGAAGGATTACACAAACTGAGAAAAGAGTGGGAAGAATCAACAAAACAGGTTTATTCATTGAGAGAAAAAAAATCTGATATAGAAAACCAGATAGAAAGATTATCAGACAGACTTGAAAATAGCTTAAAGGTCAGGATATTCCAGATAGAAAATGAAAAACTAAAGATTGAAGACAATATTAAGCAAAAATCAAAAGCAGTTGAGGAAATAAAAGAAAAGATAGAAGAACTTTCAAAAGAACTGTCAAATCTATGGAAAGGATTAAAAGATAAAGAGATAGAAAGAGACGGTCTTTTAGACCATTTACAAAATCTGAAAGAAGACTTAAAACTTCTCAGAAAAGAGGAAGAGAGTATAAATAAACAGATAACATATCTTTTAGAAGATAAAGGGAAGCTTGAGCAGAAAGTTGAGGATTTAAGAGATGAGATATCTCTTTTAAAAGAGGAGTACAGAGGAGAACCTTTAGAAGGAGATTTAAAGTCTTTAGAAAAAGAACTTTCAGAATATATGGAAAAAAGACAAAAAATAGGAGCTGTAAACCAGAAAGCTCTTGAGGATTATGAAGAAATAAAATCAAGATTTGAAGACTTAAATCAAAAACTGAAAACCCTTATTGAAGAGAAAAAATCAATAGAAGAGCTTATAAACAGCCTTGAAGAGAAAAAAGTAAAAGCATTCATGGAGGTTTATGAAGCTGTAAATAAAAACCTTGGGAAGATATTCAAAAGGCTTTCTCCTGGTGGAAAAGCCTATTTAGAAATAGAAAATGAAGAAGACCCACTTTCCGGAGGTATTTTACTGAAAGCAAAACCAAGGGGAAAAGATGTAAAAAGACTTGAAATAATGTCAGGTGGAGAAAAAACATTAACAGCTCTTGCTTTTCTGTTTGCTGTTCAGCAGTACAGACCGGCTCCTTTCTACTATTTTGATGAGGTTGATGCCCATCTTGATGATGCAAACGCAAGAAAGATAGCAGAGCTGATGAAAGAGCTCTCAAAAGAAGCCCAGTTTATTGTTGTTACATTAAGGGATACAATGGCAAGTTATGCTGATAGACTTATAGGTGTTTCTGCAAGAGATGGTATATCAAGCGTTTACACATTAGACCTTAAGGATATTATGGAACCCCAGTTAACAGAGGTTTAGTTGTAAAATATAATCAGTTAGCAAAAACTGAGGTTAAAGAATGTACAGATTTCTTCTTGTGTTCCTGTTTTTAATCTCATTTTCTTACAGCCAGACAATTATCGTTGCAGCCGCAGCTAACACAAAGTTTGCCATAGAAGATATCAGGAAACTATTTGAGAAAGAAAATCCAGAAATAAAAGTTAAAACTGTAATATCTTCCTCAGGAAAACTAACAGCACAGATTTTAAAAGGTGCACCTTTTGATGTTTTTGTGTCTGCAGATATAAAGTATCCTGTGTTCCTTTATAAGAAAGGTCTGACATCAGATAAGCCTAAAATTTACGCGTATGGTTCTATTGTCTTATGGACAACAAAAGAAATAGGTATAAAAAATATAAAAGATTTGTTGAAACCAGAGATAAAAAAAATAGCTGTAGCAAATCCAAAAACAGCTCCTTATGGAAGAGAAACGGTTAATGCTCTTAAATTTTATAAAATTTATGACAGAATAAAGAAAAAGATAGTTTTTGGAGAAAGTATTTCACAAACTTCCCAGTATATATATAAAGGTTTTGTAGATGCAGGTTTTACAGCAAAATCAATAGTTCTTGCTCCTGAAATGAAAAATAAAGGACACTGGATAGAGATTGATAAAAAAGCCTACAATCCTATAGAGCAGGGAGCGGTTATACTAAAAAATAGTAAAAATATTGATGCTGCTAAAAAATTTTTTTCTTTTCTTTTTTCAAAAGAGGCAAAAAGTATTCTTAAAAAATACGGATATTCTGTAAGCAATGAATAAGCTAAAAGGAGAAATAACACAAATCCAGTCTGAAGAAAACATATCTGTTGTGAAGATAAAATCGAATAATACCCTTTTCACATCTGTTATTCTTGAAACCCCTGAAACAGCTGAATATCTAAAAGAAGGAAATGAGATTTATATCTTATTTAAAGAAACAGAAGTATCTATTGGAAAATGTGAAAAAAATGAAATAAGCCTCTCCAACAGCATTGAAACAGTTGTAAAAGATATAAAATGGGGAAAAATTCTTACGCAGTTAAAATTATCATTTGATAGCAAAGAAATAATATCCATAATCACAACAGATTCTGCAAAAAGGCTAAATCTAAAAATCGGGGATAAAGTTACAGCTTTTATAAAAGCAAACGAGATTTCATTAATGGAGATTCTTAATGGATGAGTTTTATCAAACGCTTTACATAACATTTAAACTGGCTTTTTTGACAACCTTTATTCTTTTTTTTGTAGGAATTCCCATCGGATACTTCTTAGCATACTCCAGATTCAGATTTAAATCTTTTTTTGAAGCTATTATAAATCTTCCCCTTGTTTTGCCGCCGACAGTTTTAGGTTTTTACCTTATAATTGCTTTTAATCCAGATAGTTTTTTAGGAAGTTTTGTTGAAAAATACCTTGGGATAAGGCTTGTTTTCTCATTTGAAGGGCTTGTTTTTGCTTCCACTATATACAGCCTTCCTTTTATGGTTAATGCCCTTTATTCTGGTTTTTCTTCAATCCCTTCATCTATTATTGAGGCTTCATACACCCTTGGAAAATCAAAACTTCAAACACTTCTAAAGGTTATACTTCCAAATATGAAACCATCTATTCTTACAGGTATAGTTCTTTCTTTTGCACATACGGTAGGTGAGTTTGGAGTTGTTCTTATGATTGGTGGTTCAATTCCAGGGGAAACTAAGGTTGCATCAATAGCTATTTATGAAGAGGTTGAAAGTTTAAACTACCAGCAAGCCCATAAATATGCTTTAATCCTTGTTCTTATATCATTTTTTGTCCTTTTAACTGTTTATACTGTAAACAGGCGTTTTTTTCAGGCAGGAAGGTTATGATAAGGATAGATATAAAGAAGAAACTTATCTCCCAAAGTGGAGAGATTGTCCTGAATATATCAACTCAGATAAAAGAAAAAGAATTTATAACGGTATTTGGTGAATCCGGAGCAGGAAAAACAACATTTTTAAGGATAATTGCAGGCTTAACCGTTCCTGATAGGGGTTATATAGAGGTAAATGGTAAGGTATGGTTTGACAGTAAAAGGGGAATAAACTTACCTCCCCAGAAAAGAAAAATAGGTTTTGTTTTTCAGGATTATGCCCTTTTCCCAAATATGACCGTTGAGGAAAATATACTATTTGCTATGGAAAAAAGGGATACAGCTTTTTTAGAAGAACTTATAGAGATTGTGAATCTAAAAAAGCTCAGGAACAGGAAACCTGATACCCTTTCTGGAGGACAGAAACAGAGAGTAGCTCTTGCAAGAGCTATAGCAAGAAAACCAGAAATTCTCCTTTTAGATGAACCACTTTCAGCCCTTGATATAAAAACAAGGCAGTTTTTGCAGGAGGAGATTAAAAAGATTCATGAAAGGTTTAACCTTACAACATTTCTTGTAAGTCATGATTATTCAGAGATTTTTAGAATGTCAAATAGGGTTCTATATTTGAAAAATGGCGTTATTTTTAAGGAAGGTACCCCAGAAGAGGTTTTTATTGAAAAGAGAATTTCAGGAAAGGTTAAAATCACAGGAGAAGTCCTAAAGGTTGAAAAAGAGGATATTATTCATGTTTTATCTATCTTCACTGGTAACAGCATTATTAAAGTTGTCGCAACAGAAGAAGAGGCAAAAAGTATAAAAGTAGGGGATAAAGTTTTAATAGCTATAAAAGCTTTTAACCCTGTTATTTTCAAACTTTAAAAGCTTTCAATAAGTTCTTCTGATAACTCACCTCTGCAGATTTCCTGAACTTCCCCAGTCATTTTTATATTCCAGTCTTTATCTATACTTATGTGGAGTACACCCCCTGGCATGTGTATATCAACATAATTTTCTGCAAGACCTTTTTTTATCAGAACAGAGGCAACAGCTGATGAAGAACTCCCTGATGCAAGGGTATAACCTGCACCTCTTTCCCATATCTTTATTTCTGCTTTATGTTTATCAACAGGTTTTACAAACTGGACATTAATTCTGTTTGGAAAAATAGGATTCTTTTCTATCTGAGAGCCGTACTTTTTTACCTCTTCATCTGTTGGTAACTGGTCAACTATAATCACACAGTGGGGATTACCTACAGAAACACAGTTTATCTCAAATTCTCTATCTATAACATTGATTTTTTTTCCTATACACTCTTTACTTTCACATATAACAGGTATCTTTTCAGATTCAAAAATAGCTTTTCCCATATCAACGGTTATAACCTTTGCCTTTTTGTTAACAACCTCTTCCACTTTTGCTCTAACAACTCCACCTAACGTTTCTACAGTAAACTCCTTTTTATCTGTATATCCATAGTCAAAAAGGAATTTGCAGAAAATCCTGAGACCATTTCCGCTTTTTTCCGCCTCAGAACCGTCAGGGTTGAATATTCTTAGACCAAAATCAGCTCTTTCTGAATCAACTTTTAGAAGAATTCCATCAGAACCTATCCCGTAATGGATATCACAGATTTTTTTTATAGCGTTTTCTGTAAGACTAAAAGTTATATTTTCACTGTCTAAA
>CAYTOE010000089.1:0-7303 GCA_964439255.1 uncultured Aquificales bacterium | reverse complement strand
CCAAGCTCCTCAAGTCTTCTGTCTGCTATATATTTCATATATTTTTCAAGCTCCTTGTAGGAAACTCCGAATATTGTTGTTCCTCCAAACTTTGTCTTCAGATAGTTCAGCTCAAGCTCAACAGCATCAATAATAGTTTCCTGAATGTTATCAACAAATTTTTCATCATCAACTATCTCTGGATTTTCCTCAACAATTGTTAAAATTGCCTCAATTCCATTTTGAAGGTGAAGAGACTCATCAATCAGGACAAGTTCAACTCCTGAAACAACATTTTTCATCTTTCCTGTGTCTTTCATAGCGAAAAAGTGGGCAAATGCAGAGTAGAAGAACATACCTTCCTGAATGATATTATTAAGGAGAATAGCTGTTAAAATCTGTTTTTTTCCTTCTATAGTATCTGGATCTGCCTTTCCATAGGTGATTCTGTCAACTGCTCTTATAATAAGTTCCTGCTTTTCATTAAGCAGTTTATCCTCAAGGGTGATATTGTATATTCTTTTTCTGTCCATCTCAAAGCTGTTTAGAATAATCTCAAAGAAATCTGAGTGGATATTTTCCATAAACATCTGGGTTGAAAAGCTCATTTTAGCGTAAGGGTCTGTCAGAACAGGGAAAAAACCATTTCCTAAAACATTCTGAACAAGAAGCTCAGAAGAGGCAAAATATCCAACAGCACTGTCAAAGAGGTCTTTCTCTGTAGGAGTTAAAGATTTGTAATCTAAAACATCCTGCTGTATATTAAGCTCTTCCGGAAACCAGACGGCTTTTTTCTGCTTTGTATATATATCTTTGAATACAGGATAACGGGGATTTTCCGATAATCTTATATTATCCCTTACAGATGTTTTTCCAATGAAACCTAACTTTCTCATGGTTATCCCTCCTAAAAGAAACACAAGATATAGTGGTGGTATAAATTTAAGCACTATATCTTGTGGTAGTCAAATAATGAAAAGTGATTGAAATCGTTGAAAAAAATTTTTTAATGTCTTTGAAAGATATTGAAAAAAAAGAATTCAAAATTTTTCAGTTAGTTTCTACAAACTTTGCTATAACTTTGTGCACTGTAACAAAATTTTACATTTTTTATGAAGAATTTAAAAAAGAAATGAGAAATTTTTAAAAAATATGTTTTAAAATATACATTTAAATAAGTTAATGCTTGCTCACTCAGAGGTGATTAATGGAAAAAGTCGTTTGCATATATCATGGCAACTGTACAGATGGTACTACTGCTGCTTCCGTTCTTCTTACAAAATATCCTGACTGTATCCTGTATCCATTTGAACATGGATACAAAGATGAGGACTTTCAGGAAGTTTTAAACAGGATAGACGGCAATACAACGGTATACATAGTTGACTTCTCTTTAAGGAATCAGGATTTGGAGCTCCTTACACAAAAAGCTAAAAAAGTTATTGTTATAGACCATCATATTGGAGTTAAAGAGCTTTTAGAATCTTTCAGCAAAAGATTTAAAAATTTTGAATATGTTTTTGACAATAACCACTCTGGTGCTTCTTTAACCTGGATTTACTTTTATGGGAAAGATAGTATCCCTGAGCTTATACGTTATGTTGAAGACAAGGATATATGGAAATGGGAATTTGGTGAAAAAACAAAATATGTTAATTCTTTCCTTGTCCTTTTGACTAATAAACCAGAAGAGATTAAAAAACTTTTGAATAAAGATATCTCAGAAATTTTAGAAAAAGGAAAACTTTTAGCAGACTACAGTGATTATTTGATAAAAAGGTACATAGAAAAAGCAAAAGAACTAAACATAAAAATTGGAAATTATACTGTTAAAGCTTTCAACACAAATCTTTTTCAATCTGAGATAGGGAATATACTTTCTGAAAAGTCAGGACAAGCGGTAGCTCTTTTTAATATCAATGGTGAATTCGTGAAATTTAGTTTTAGAAGCTGTGATGGACAAAAACCTTCTGCTTTAGAGTTAGCTCAGATTTTAGGAGGAGGAGGACATAAAAACGCGGCTGGAGCACTATTACCACTAAAAGAGTTTTGTGAAATGATTATTTTTACGGAGGAGCAGCAATGATGATTGGAGAGGACTTTGAAACGTTACCAACCAGAGAAAAGATAATAAGAATTGGCGCTGAAATAATAGTCAAAGAAGGATTAAGGAGGTTTACCGCAAAAAATATAGCAGATAGACTTGGTATAACTGATGCAGCTATTTTTAAACATTTTAGATCAATGGATGATATCATTCTTGAAATAATCAACAAATATGTTTCAAGATGTTCAAAAAGTGCTGATGAAGCCGTTAAAAAAGGTAGGAATGCAAGGGAAAAGTTAGAAATTTTATTAAAAGAACATATAAAAGTTCTTGAAGAAACAAGAGGTGCAGTACCCATTTTATGCTTTGAGCTTTCCCGTTCTGAGAATAAACAGTTTAGCGCTATACTAAAAGATTTTGTTGAAAATTACACAGAAAAGATATCAAAAATAATAATGGATGGTCAGGAAAAAGGGTGTATAAGAAAAGATATAGACCCAGAAGAAACATCTCTTTTCTTTGTAGGCTCTATACAGGCAAAAGTATTTGCTTATACCCTTTTGGAAAAGGAGGGACCCATAGTTAAAAATCCTGACTCTTTTATTTCCCAGATTTTCTACGGTATCTTTGTTGAGAAGCCTTGAAAATTGTGTGTTAAAATCTTGTTAAATTTTTGAAAATTAATAATATATTACCTGTTCAACCTTATTTTAAAGAGGTTTCTTTTGGAGAAAGATGTTAAAACATGTCCAAAATGTGGTGGCCTTGGATGGATAAATCTTAAAAACGGTGTAAAAAAATGCTCCTGTCAGTTTAAAGGTATATCACAATCGATTTTTAAAAGAATGAACATTCCCAAAAGGTACCAGAACAAAGATTTTGATAACTTTATCGTAAACAAAAAATATGGACATCACATTCTTATTAATAGGGTAAAAGAATATATAAATTTGGAAGAGTATAAAAAGGGAAAAGGGTTTTTCCTTGTTGGAAAGCCAGGAGTTGGAAAAACACATTTAGCGGTAGCCCTTTTAAAAGAGCTGTTTCTGAAAAAGAATATGGTTGGACTTTTTTATGATACACGTTCACTGCTGTTTAAACTTAAAGCTTCTTTTGATGGTTCTGAGTCCTCGAGGGAAATATTAGAAGAAGTGGTGTCAACTCCTATCCTTATTTTAGATGACCTTGGTTCAGAGAGGCTTTCAGACTGGGCAAGGGATATACTACACTACATAATAATAAACAGATATAATGATTTAAAACCTATGATTATTACATCTAATATTGAGCTTAAAACGAAAAATGAAAATGAGTTGGAGGAAAGTTTAGAGGAAAGAATGGGTACAGCTATAGCATCAAGACTGTCAGAAATATGTGAAATTTTACCTGTTAAAGGTCAGGATATGAGAGGCTCAAAATTACTTGAACTTCAGGAAAATAGATAAGGAGAAAAAAATATGAGAAAGGCTACTGTTAAAAGGGAAACAAGGGAAACCCAGATAGAAATGAGTATAAATCTTGATGGTACTGGAAGATACAATGTTGATACACCTGTTGGTTTTTTAACCCATATGCTTGAAACATTTTCAAAACATTCTCTTATAGACCTTGAGGTGATGGCTTCAGGGGATGTTCATGTTAGTCACCACCACACAGTTGAGGATGTTGGTATAGTGCTTGGAATGGCATTGAAAGAAGCTTTAGGAGATAAAAAAGGTATAAGAAGATTCGGATACGCCATTATACCTATGGATGAAGCCCTTGCCATGTGTTCAATAGATATATCAGGAAGACCTTTGCTTTTTTATGACGATTTAGGTTTTAGGGGAAAAATTACAGAATTTGACTTTGAACTTATGGAAGAGTTTTTTAAAGGTTTTACCCTTTCTGCTGGAATAACAGTCCATCTTAAAGCTCTATCAGGTAAAAACCTTCACCATATAGCAGAAGCTTTAACAAAATCTCTTGCTGTAGCTGTAAGAGAGGCTGTATCAATAGATAACAGGAGAAAAGATACACCTTCAACAAAAGGAACCCTTTAAAGAGGTTTATTATGAAAAGGAAAGAAAAAATCCTTGAGATACTCAGGGAGAAAAAAGAGATAACAGTAAAAGAACTTAGCAATATATTTAATGTTTCTGAGATGACAATTTACAGAGAGATAAAAGAACTTGAAAAAGAAGGAGAGATAAAAAGGAAACATGGTTCTATACTTTTAAACACAGAAAAAGAAAAGGAAAAAATAAGTGTATTAAACTGCCCAATATGTTCAAAACCTATAACGAGGGCTCACCCTTACAAAATTGTCTTAAAGGACAGAGAGATAGAAACCTGCTGTGAACACTGTGGACTTATGATGCATAAAAAATTAGAAAATGAAGAAGTTTCTGCTCTTACTTACGATTTTATAACAGAAAATCCTGTCAGCGCTCTTAACGCTTATTATGTTGTTGGTAGTGAAGCTATACCATGTTGTAGTCCAAGTGTAATACCTTTTGCATCAAAGACAGATGCTGAAAAATTTGCAAAAGGCTTTGGTGGGAAGGTTATGAGTTTTATAGATGCTTACAATGAGATTGTAAACAATATGCATATAAATATGAAAAGTTGCTGTGAACCTGTCGAAAAGGTAACATTCTCAATAAAAAATATTAAAAAAAATAGGTGAAAATATGCTTGGAATAGAAAAACTCCTTGAAAAAATACTCCACAGGCAAAATACTCCGAAAGAAAAAAGGGAAGAATTTGATATAGATATAAAAACAAAGTATATTCATGGCTTACTGTTCTACAACTCCTACTTTGACACAATAGCTAAAGGACTTGGTAAGGATACAATCTGTTTTATTGTAGGAGGATGGATAAGAGACAGACTTTTAAACAGACCTATTGGAAAAAATGTTGATATAGACCTGATAGTTACCTCAGAACCTGAAATCGTTGCAAGAAATGTCAGAAACGTTTTAGGTAAAGGAAATATTTTCCAGTTTGAAAAAGAAAAAAAGGTGGCAACATTAATTTTTGAAGAAAACGGTATAAGATACAGATTTGATTTTTCTTATCTTGATATTGAAGATATTATGGAAAACAAAAAGTTAGATTTTTATGATAAAGAAAGGGAAATAATAAAAAGACTTGAAGAAGACCTTATGAAGAGGGATTTCACAATAAATGCTATGGCGATTGTTTTTGATGATGCTCTTGGTTTAGGAGCTTCTGAAACTGTACTTTTTGATCCCTCTGGTGGACTTGAGGATATTCAGGCAGGTATTGTAAGACCTGTTTCTTTTGAAAATATACAAAAAGACCCTGTAAGGATTTTAAGAGGATACAGAATAGCCCAGTCTTTAGAATTTGACTTGGATAAAGAATTTGAGAAATGGGTAAAAAAGAACAGCCATTTAGTAGAAAACTCTCCTGTTGAAAGATTGAGAGACGAAATACTGAAAATATTTGACAATGAGAATACAGACAATGTGGTTGAGAAGCTCATAAATGTAGGAGTTTTTCAAAAAATAGTTCCTGAAATAAATGATATGATTTCTATAAAGAATGCAGGAGATTTTCATAAATACAACTTATTAGAACATTCTTTAAAAACTGTTGAGTATATGGAAGAGTTTTTAAAAAAAAAGAGGTTATAAAAAATACTATAGATAGATATTTCTTAGAAAAAATAGGCAAAGAGAGATTTTTAACAGAGTTTACAGACATAACATTTATGAAACTTTCAGCCTTCTTTCATGACGTAGGAAAAGCCTTTACAAACAATAAAACTTTTTTTGGACATGAAGAAAAAGGAGCACAGATTTTCAAAAAAATAGGGAAAGAGCTATCCCTTGGAAAAGAAGCAACACTTTTTGTTTCTAAACTTATAAAACATCACCTTGATATTTTCAGGCTTTTAGAACTTTATATGGGAAAAAACCTTTCAAATAAAGATTTAAATTTTTTCTGGTATGAAAATAAAAATTATGCGGTCTATCTTTTTATCCTCACACTCTCTGATGCTTATGCTACAAGTGAAGATAATACCTATTTTGAAAAGTTAAGGGAGTTTATTATTTATCTACAGATTTATTACTTTGATGTTTACACAAAAAACATTGTAGAAGAACCTTTACTTTCAGGAAAAGAAATTATGGATATCTTAGGCTTAAAACCTTCTCCTGAAGTTGGAGTAGTAAAGAAAAAACTTCAAAAAGCCCAGATTGAAGGAGCTGTTAAAACAAAACAGGAGGCGATAGCTTTTATAAAAAGTTTAAGTTAGTTATTCTTCTATCTGTTTTATCTCTTTAAGAAGCTCTTCAACCATTTCTTCTTCAGAGACCCTTTTTAATGGCTGTCCATTCTTAAATAGAATTGCAGATTTATTTCCACATGCAAGCCCAATATCCGCTTCCCTTGCCTCACCTATAGCATTGACTACACATCCCATTATAGCTACCTTTAAAGGTTGCTTTATATCTTTGAGTTTCTCTTCCACTTTTTTAACAACTTCAGGTAAGTTAACCTCTATTCTTCCACATGTTGGGCAGGAAACAATCTCTACTCCTTTTCTTCTTAGTCCAAGAGACTGGAGAATCTGGTAAGCTACATTTATCTCTTCTTCAGGGTCTGCAGTAAGAGATACTCTTACAGTATCTCCTATTCCCATATACAGGAGTATTCCAAGACCAACGGCAGATTTAACAGAACCTCTCCCTGATGGTCCTGCTTCTGTTATGCCAATATGAAGTGGTATATCTGTTCTCTCTGCAAATATCCTGTTTGCCTCTATATTTTGGAGTACATCTGAACCTTTTATTGAAACTTTGAAATTTTTAAAACCAACCTTTTCAAAAAATTCAGACCAGTAGAGGGCGCTTTCTGCAAGTGCCTCTCCAGATGGATATCCGTACTTTTCAAGGAGTCTTTCTTCAAGAGAACCTGAATTTACACCAAGTCTGACAGCTATATTTTTTTTCTTACACTCCTGAAGAATCTCTCTTATTTTTCCTTCATCATTTATATTTCCGGGATTCAGTCTAATACCGTGAATTCCACTCTCAAGGGCTAAAAAAGCTATTCTTGGAGAAAAGTGTATATCTGCTATAACAGGTATTGGTGAATTCTTTACAATTTCAGGTAGAGCAATAGCATCTTTTTCTGTAGGTGCAGCAACCCTTATTATTTCACAGCCAGCTTTTGCAAGTCTGTTTATCTGGGAAAGGGTCTCTTCTACTTTATGGGTTTTTGTGTCTGTCATTGACTGGACAACAACAGGTGCACCGCCAC
>CAYTOE010000088.1:0-7403 GCA_964439255.1 uncultured Aquificales bacterium | reverse complement strand
TCATCTTTATTATTCCGTTTTCATTTACAGTTTTATGAATCATTACCATTTTAGCGATATCTGTTTTAACAGATAGGAGGGTATCCTCTCTGTTACCTGTGTTTTTAATTGTCATGAAAAGTGCCGTGTTTTTTGAAGATGGGGGGACAGCTCTAACCCACGGACTTTCTACAACAATATCAGGTTTAGCAAAAGCTGAAAAAAATATTCCTGTTATTAGCACCAAAACTATTTTTTTCATATCATTCTCCTGTACCAAACATCTTTATAATCTGTTTTATATCTTGTGCAATTCTTTTTGGGTTGTCATTTGCAGGCCTGTAAATCATCCTCAATATACCTTTTGGATCTACAAGATAAATATAAGCCGAATGGTCAACAAGGTAACCAATTTCTTTGTTTTTTATAGGAACTTTTTTGTAAAAAGCTCTGAACTGATGGGCTACTTTTTTTATCTCTTCAGGAGTACCTGTAAGACCTGTTATATACTTACCTGTTTTGTCATAAAAGGATATAAATTTTTTAAGTTTTTCAGGTGTATCCCTTTCAGGGTCCACAGATATAAATAAAGCTCTAACGTACTTTTTATCATTCCCAAGTTCATCCAAAACCTCACTGATTCTGAGCATAGTTGTTGGACAAACATCTGGACAGTAAGTATAACCAAAAAATACCATCACATACTTTCCTTTGAAATCTGAAAATTTTATTTTTTTCCCATCCTGATTAGTAAGCTGAAAATCATCTATTTTTTGAAGATATGGAATACCATAAAACTGGTATCCAAAAGCAGAAAAAAACAGAAGTAAGACAAGCAGTGCTGCTGCTTTTCTCATTTTTGCCACCTTCTTTATTCTTTTTAAACCTAATAATATGCACTGCTTTTTATTTATGCTTTGACCTGTATCAAATTTGATATAAATCAATGTTAACCTCTTTTTAAGTATTTAGATTTAAAACAAAGTTTATTTTTATTTAAAAATATGTTAATTTTAATGTTAAATTCACAAGGAGGCCATCATGAAGAAGCTCTCTGCAGCAGCACTGTTTATACCAGTTCTCTTTTCCTTTTCTTCGGCTCAGGAAGTTATAAAGATAAAAAAAATAACTGTTGCTGAAGAAATCATTCCTCAGGAGTCTTTAGGTGAAGTTAAAGAGGTAGCAGAAGAGGAGATAAAAACAACAAGGCAGATAGATTTAGGGGAGATTCTTTCAGATATATTTCCTGAGATAAACCATATAAGGAAAGGTGGAACAGCAAACGATATTGTTTTGAGGGGATTTGGAAGAGATAACATCAACGTTTTTATTGATGGGATGAGAATATACAATGCATGTCCAAATAGAATGGATCCAGCCATATTCCATATATCATCTCCACAGGTAAAAGAGGTTCAGGTTCTTGAAGGTCCCTTTGATGTTTCAAATCAAGGTTCCCTTGCAGGTGTGGTGAATGTAAAATCCAAAGACCCTGAAAAAGGGGTTTTTGGTTCTGTTAATATTACAGGTGGATTTTTTGATTATATAAGTGGAAATATACAGATAAATGCAGGTACAGATAGATTTAAAGTCCTCGCTGGGTATGGAAAACAGTTCTCACACCCATACAAATCAGGGGAAGGTAAAAAGATAACCCAGTATCCAAAAGGTATGTCAGGTTACAAGCCTTCTGAAATAAACCATACAGCATTTAACATTGACAGTGGATGGGTTAAAACTGTTTTTAATCCAGACAGTGAAAATGAAATAAAGATAAGTTATGCCTTTGATGAGGCAAAAGATGTTTTATATCCTTACTTAAAAATGGATGGAACTTCAGACAGAACCCACAGAATAATAGGTGAGTATGAGCTTAAACCACTTAATCTAAAAATTGCTGGTTACTGGAATTTTATTAAACATGATATGCAGGACAGATGGAGAAAAAGTTCTATTCCATGGACAGATGGGACAAGATCAACCCGTGGATATATGATGAGAACTTTAGCAAAATCAAAAACATACGGAGTAAAGGTTGAAAAATCATTTTCTGTTTCAGGTATAGGTTTTAAGGCTGGAATTGACGGTTATATAAGAAACTGGAGAGCTGATAATGTCATTATGACTGAAGATAACAGAGGAATGATACCTGATGTCAAAGTAAAGAACATTGGCGCTTACTTACAGGGAGCAAGGAAGATAAAAAAGGTTGTTATTTCTGCAGGTTTAAGGTTTGACAGTACAAAATCAGAGGCTGATAAAAATGCCCTTGGAGCAAGCAACAGGGGTCTTTATGAGCTGTACTATGGAACAAACTATCCCCTTTCAAAAACTGACAGTTATTTTTCAGGAAATATTGTATTCAGATACAGGTTTGATAAAAGAAACAGTGCGTATATAGGATTTGGACATACTGTTAGAGTTCCTGACCCTGAAGAGAGATATATAGCGCTGAAAAAACCTATGTCAAAACCTAACTGGGTTGGAAATCCTAACCTTAACACTGTAAAGAACAACGAAGTAGATGCTGGTGTTGAATACTACTGGGGACTTTTTTCCTTAAAGGGAAATGTTTTTTACAGCGATTTAACAGATTACATTTACCTCACTACAATTCAAAACGATGCTCCAAAACCAGCCCAATCTTATCAGAATATAGATGCCCATATATACGGTGGAGATATCAATCTAACTGGTATGTTAACTGAAAACCTATCTTTTGAGATTGGTGTTGCATACCAGAGAGGAAAAAAGGATAGCGGAAACTACACAGACAGTGACCTTGCAGAAATTCCTCCTTTAAAAACAAGATTGGCTTTCAGATACGATACTGGCTCTTTTTATTCTATATTTGAAGGTATTTACAGCGGTAAACAGGACAATGTGGATACAGATTTAAAAGAGATAGAAACAAAGTCTTACTTTATTGCAAATCTTAAGTTAGGTTATGTAATTCCTGGAAAAGCCTCTATAAATATTGGTATAGATAACATTTTTGATAAAAATTACTACACACATCTTTCCTATTTAAGAAATCCTTTTTCAACTGGAACAAAAGTTCCTGAACCTGGCAGGTTCATTTATATGAATGTCTCTGTTATGTTTTAACTTGCTGCTCTTGGTGTGTTGTTTCTGATGGCGCCGTTAAGGCGCTGTTTTTTTTATTAAAAATAACTGTTTTATTTTTACCTGTTCTTTTTGCTTTATAAAGGGCATCATCTGCCTCTTTAAGTATCTGGGTTATATTTTTTCCTTCCTGAAACTGGGACACTCCAAAACTTGCTGTAACTCTGTCAAGACCATCAAAATCTGTATTTTCAAGTAGCATTCTTAATTTTTCTGCTAAAAGGTAAGCCTCTTTATCTGTTGATTCAGGTACGATTATAATAAATTCCTCTCCTCCAAATCTTCCAAAATGGTCAGTTTTTCTCAGATTTTCTTTAAAAATCTTTGCAACTTTTTTTAAAACTTCATCTCCCTTCTGATGTCCATATGTATCATTTATATCTTTAAAATTGTCTATATCGAAAAGTATTATGGCAAAATGTTTTTTGTACCTTTTAGCCCTTTCTACCTCCATTTCTAATAGTTTCATTATCTGAAATCTATTGTATATACCTGTCAAACTGTCTGTTGTTGCTAACTTTTCTATCTGTTCATAGTTGTAATTGATATTTGATTTGATAAATATCATTATTATCAAAATAGAAGAGTATGTAATCAAAGAAAAAAACAAAACATCAGTACTGTAAGCCAATTTTATAAATCCATAAATCTGGAGAAAAATAAGTAAAAAAATGGTAGATATAAAAGCTAAATTCCAGTAAATACCATTTAACTTGTCTTTTAAGAAAAAAGCCAATATAGGGTAAAAGTATATCCAGTATATACCTGTATTATGGATACCACCTTTTATAATCAGATAATCGAAAAATAGAATCATTGCAAATAAAATAATGTTACTGGCTATATTTTTGTTGTTTGTTTTTTTATATAAAAAAAGATTTATAAAAGAAAATGAAACAAGTAGCAGCTCTATTGTTGCAATTTCGACCTCTTTTCTGGCAAAATGGATAATCGCATACAAAAAAAGATAAAAAGTCCCTATTAAAGATATGGAGTAAACGGGGTCTATGTTTAGGGCTTCCTTTTTTATTAAGATGCTATTTTTATGGGTTTTTCTAAGCATTATGTTAATATTTTAAAACATTTAATAATATTAATCTTTCGGTTTTAAAGAGATATGAAAAAATTAATAACTTACACATACGAAAACCTGGCTATTTTACGTAGAAAACTGTATAGAAATAAGATTTTAAAAGCAGATAAATTTGACATTCCTGTAATATCAATTGGAAACCTCTCTGTTGGTGGAACAGGAAAAACGCCTGTTACAATTGCGACTGCAAAAAAGTTTCAAGAATTTGGCTATAAGGTATGTGTTCTTTCAAGGGGCTATAAAAGAAAATCAAAAGGTACTGTGGTTGTTTCAAATGGAAAAGATATATTTGTTGATGTAAAGACAGCAGGAGATGAGCCTTATCTTATAGCAAAAAATGGTATTCCGGTTGTTGTTGGTGAATCAAGGTATAAAGCAGGTTTGAAGGCTCTTGAAGAACTTGAGGTTGATATTTTTATTCTTGATGATGGTTTCCAACATTATCAGCTTGAAAGGGACGTGGATGTTCTTGTAATTGATGCTACAAAACCTTTCTGGAAAGATGAGCTCCTTCCATTTGGGAGGTTAAGAGAACCTAAGCATTTTAATAAGTATGCTGATGTTTTTGTTATAACAAAGCTTTTTCTACTAAATGAAAAAGAAAAAGATGAATTTTTTTATTATCTACAGCAGTATGCAAAACCATACTTTATTGCTGAAGAAAAATTTACAAGATTTGTTGATAATCGCCTTGAGTATAGTTTTGATATTATGGTTGATGTTGATATTGGTGTTTTTTCCGGGCTTGGGAATAACGACCAGTTTTTCAGATATATGATGAACTGTGCTGATAAATGCGGTTTTAGAATAAAGTATATGAAATCTTTCCCTGACCATTATGACTACCAGAAGTTAGACCTATACAAAGATGTTGATTTCTGGATTACAACTTACAAAGATTTTATAAAACTTTCACCTGAAAAAGTGGAAGAGTACAATATCTTTGCTTTAATGTACGACTTATTTCTCCCAGATGAGTACTTTAAATATTTAGAAAAGAAAATATACATCCGAAAAGGTCTAAAACCTCCACAAAGGTGATTGGCATGTTTGATACAAAAGAGAAACATCCTTTCGATATTGTTTTAAAGCTCATTATAAATGGTGAGATTGACCCGTGGAATGTTGATATTGTTGACTTAGCTGATAAATATTTGAATGAAATTAAAAATATGTACATACCTGACCTGAGACTTGCTTCAAAGGCTCTTGCTGCAGCTGCTCTTCTTTTAAAGATGAAAGCTGAAGCTCTTAATATAGATTCACAGGAAGAAGAAAAGGAAAAGATAAGTAGAAAAAGAATTTTTGGAATAAAGAGATTTTACACTGTTGATGAGATAGCCCATGTACTTAAAAAGTACATAGCACCTGTAATTGAGTTTAAACCAAAAAGAAAGTACACAAGAAGAAAACCATACAAAAGGAGACAAAAACAGATAAACATTCCTCTTTTCCATGCTACACTTGAGGAAACTATAGAGTTCTTAGAAAAAGAGTTTGAAACTTTAGAAGGTTATACAACACTTTCACAGCTTAATATTCCAAATAAACCTCAGGCTTTTGTTGCTCTCCTATTCCTCCATTACGATAAAAAAATAACAATCTATCAGGATGAGGATTTTGGAGATATTTTTATAGAAAAATATGAAAAACCTCTTGAAAAAATAGCATAAAAGCCCGAAGATTCGGGCTTTAGATATCTAAGTTTTTAACCTCTTTTGCATATTTCATTATAAACTCTTTTCTTGGATCAACCTTTTCTCCCATAAGTATAGAAAACACTTCGTCTGCAAGGGCAGCATCTTCAAGGGTTACCTGCATTAACCTTCTTGTTTTTGGATTCATGGTTGTTTCCCAGAGCTGCTCAGGATTCATTTCACCAAGACCTTTGTATCTCTGAATTTCAGCACCGTACATTCCAGCATCCCATATAATATCAAATAGAACTTCAATATCTTCAAGTACAACTTCCCTTGTTTTGTATTTTATCTTTAAAGGTAGTTCTCCTAATGTACTTCTTATCTCTTTTTCTAATTCTCTTAATCTTTTGTATGCATAAGAAGTCAAGAAATCATCATCAATTTTGTTAGAAACTTTTCCGAATCTCTCTTTCCTATCGCAGAAAATTTCTATATCCCCTTCGAAAGGATTTTTCTCGTAATAACACTCATATTCAGGAAGTTTTTCTTTTATTTTTTCAATTATCTCTTTTACTCTGTTTTCATCTAACAGGTCATCCTCGTTTAAACCTATTTCAAGTAAAGTATCAACAACCTTTTTATCTCTTTTCTTTTCAATATTTTTCTTAAGCTCCGAGTACTCTTTTGCCTTTTTTGCAAGCTCTTTTATCTGAATTTTTGAAAGCTGTTTTCCTTCAAATTCAATCTCATCAGAAGCAAAATCGATAACAATTTTTGATAATTCTTCATCATCCTTTATGTAAATTTCAGAACGGCCTTTTTTCAGTTTGTAAAGAGGTGGTTGTGCTATATAGAGGAAGCCGTTCTCTATTATTTGAGGGAAATACCTGTAAAAGAGAGTTAAGAGAAGTGTTGTTATATGTGCACCGTCAACATCGGCATCTGCCATAAGAATAATTTTATGGTATCTGAGTTTAGATATATCAAATCCGCCATTTTCATCTTCTTCTGCCGTTGGGAGACCTATTCCTGTTCCTATTGCGTTTATTATTGACCTTATCTCATCATTTGAAAGAATTTTATCTATTCTTGCTTTTTCAACATTCAGAATTTTTCCTTTTAAAGGAAGGATTGCCTGTGTTTTTCTATCTCTTCCCTGTTTTGCTGAACCACCTGCTGATTCACCTTCAACAATAAAAAGCTCACATACTTCAGGGTCTGTTTCTGAACAATCTGCAAGTTTACCTGGTAAAGATGTATCTTCTAAGAATGATTTTCTCCTTGAAATTTCCTTTGCCTTTCTTGCTGCTTCCCTTGCTACAGCAGCTTCAATAGCTTTTTCTGCTATCTTCAAGGCTATATCTTTATTTTTATCAAAATACTCTAAAAGCGCATCTCCAACTAACGTTTCTACTATTTTTCTTACTTCCTGATTTCCAAGTTTTGATTTTGTCTGACCTTCAAACTGTGGTTCAGGAACTTTAACAGATACTACAGCTGTTAGTCCTTCTCTCAGATCTTCTCCTTTTACACCGCTTTTTAGTTCTTTAGGAAGTCTCATTCCA